>CAYQAQ010000195.1:0-3833 GCA_964415495.1 uncultured candidatus Brocadiaceae bacterium
CGCGTGGCCCTGCCAGCCGCGGTCCGGGCGGAGATCCTCGAACGCTCGCGCGAAGAAGCGGATCGCAAGGAAGCCGAAACCGGTGCTCAACCCGCTTGGCAACGCGGACGTCGGTGAATAAGGCAGCGTAGCGATGTCCCGTTCCATCGGACTCGATATCGGCCACCACGCGGTGCGCGCGGTGGCGTGCGAGCTCGTCAAGACCGGCTGGCGCATGGTGGCGCATGCCAGCGTGCCGCGCCAGGATGCTGCGGGCGATCCGCGGCCCTTGGCGGCGGTGCTCGCTGAGCTCGACAGCCGCGTGAGCCTGACCAAAGGTACGGTCAGTGTGGCTGACAGCGCCCGCAATCTGCTGGTGCGCTATCTGCCGACCGTGCCCTTGCCGCCGGATCGCTTGGTCAAACTGCTGCGTTTGGAATTGGCGCAGCATGTTGGCGAAGCCGGGGAACTCGCGGCCGACATTTACGAAGTGCCGTTGGCAGGCGAAGAGGTCATCCATGGCGCCGTCATGGCGCAACCGGAGCAGATCCGCGATCTGTTGGCCGATTGCAAGCGCGTCGGCGTGACACCGAAACGCATCCATGTCGGCGCGGCCGCGCTGGCCAACGCCACCTTGGCGACGCCGTTGGCGCGCGACGAGGAACTGGTCTTGCTGGTCGACATCGGTGCGGCCAGCACCCACATCGCCTTGGTGGGCGATAACGGTCGGCTGCTGGCCTTCCGCCAATTAGCGCTCGGCGGGAGCGCGTTCACGCAGGCGCTCGCTGATGGGCGGGGCCTGAGTGCGGCTCAAGCTGAGCAACAGAAAATCGCGGCGGTCCTTGGCGCGCGGGCCGCAGTCGTTTCCCAGGTGGCAGCTAGCGCGCCAACGGTCCTTGATGAAGCCGGTGAAGACGACGAGCTCATCGTCATCCTCCTCGATGGGCTAGGTGCCACGGACGCCGATCCGAGCGGCGAGCTGGCGGACGATCTGAGGCATGTCGCCGAGGACGCTCGTGCAAAGGAGGTGCTGCCGGGGTTCCTCGATGAACCGGAACCGGAGTTGACCCCGCCTGCGGTGGTTCCCGCTGCCGCACCCGCGCGGTCATCGCAACATCTGGCATTCATGGAAGAAGACAGTGTCGGTGAGCCCGGATTTCAGACGGTCGAAATGGGTGGAGCCGTCCTCGGCCCGGAGATGACGCGGGTCGCGGAACAATTGTATGGGCAGCTGTCGTCGACCATCACCTGGTTCAAGGCCCAGTTGCAGAATGGCAGCATCGCACCCGACCGCATCGCGCTCTGTGGTGGTGGCGCGGCATTGATCGGTCTTGAGGCCTATCTGGCGCGGCGCTTCAAGCTGCCGGTGGATCGCTATGATCCTTGTACCGGTATCGATGGCGCGGTGCCGCAACCGGGTCATGACTATGCGCTCGCTCTGGGTCTGGCACTGAGCGAAGATCGTCTGGGTGTGCGGCTGAATCTGTTGCCCGAGGGTGACGTGATGCGGCGGGCCTGGCGGGACCGCCTGATCTGGCCGTATATCGCCGCCGCCGTGTTGTTGATCGCTGCCTCCCTGTTCGGATATGCGCTGCTGCGCACGCAGTGGCGACACGCCAACAGCCTGGCCAATTTGGCGGAGTATCGCAGCAAACATGAAGCCTTAACGGCGGACCTGAAGTCGTTAGCCGATGACCGCGCGGCTTTGAATGACGATCTGCGCACCATCGCCAGCGGCATCCACTTCAACCGTGATCTGCTCTACGTCGTGCGCATGCTCAAAGAGCAGGCACCCGAGAACCAAGAATTGTGGGTTACGCGCTTAGAGACTGTGCCGCCAGAGCTGGAGCGAGCTGCACCCGGCCGACGACCGACCTTGGGCGGTGGCGGTACGCGCGCTCCGACGGTGGCCCTTGAATCGGCGCTCGATCGTGGTGCGGTCGAAATCGAAGGGCGCGTCAAATTTGACCTGCAACGGCGCTTGGATGCCGAGCAGACCAACCGCTTCTTCAACGACTATATGAAAGCCTTGGATGTCGCACGCGCCGGCTCTAGTCGCCAACCTTTGTTCGATCCGGCGCAGACCAAGGTTTTCCTGCACTGGCTGCATGAAGAAGAATCCGCCCCCAGGCCGGGTGAGACGCGCACCGGACCGCGTCGCCGGGTGGCCGATGGCAGTTTCCCGTTTGGCGTGCGTTTCGTCTTTCGACCCACCGATCTCAGGCAGGCGACTGCTGCGGTCACGTCGGATGTGCATCCGGTTGATGCGTCGGCAGACCCGTCGGGCGATACACCGGCCGATGTTCCTGCGGCCCGCGCCCCTGCCGTGGAAAGGGCCCTCTGATGCAACTTGATCTCAGTCGACAGCAGATGCAGGGATGGATCGTGTTGAGCGCAGCGGCCGTGATCTGCGCCATCGGTCTGTTTATCGTGTGGGATGGTGGTGCCGCGGCAGAACAGGTTGAGACGGGACAGCAATCCTTAAGTAAAGGACCGCACGATTTGGCTGAACAGGTGCGCCTGGCGCAGCGCGCTAATACGGAACTCGCGGTGACGATCGAGAGCCTGAAGAAGGGGGTTGGCTTCAATACCGAAGAAGCCTTCCGGATCGCCGCTGATCCTGAATTCAAGCGTCAGCCGGAATACTATTTCGTCACCAAGCGCAACGCCATCACGCGTCGGCTGCTCGAACGCGCGCGCGAAAAGAGCATCGGCGAGTACGAGGAATATGGCGGCTTCGGCGTCGCTCAGCATCGACCACCACCTGAGACGCTGCCGCCACCAGAGGCCGCCCTCGATTTGCTGCGCATGCTGCAATTGACGGAGAAAGCGGTGTCGATCGCGCTCGAGACCCCCACACCCTTGCAGAAGCTGCTGGTGAAACCGCACGGCGACGTGCGCCCCGTCAGCATCGCCGCCCCCGGCCGACCGCCGGTGCTGCAGGAATATCGCATGACGCTGATGGTGCGCGGATCGCTCAAGGACATCCTGTGGATTCTGCATCGGCTCAGTCCTGGTCGTGACGCGGTTGAGGACGATTACCCGCTGGTGCTCAAGGCGCTCAAGATCACCAGCGACAATCGCAGACCCGTCGATGGCGTGCAGTACATTGATTGCGAGATGACCGTGGCCGGTATGCATTTCCTGACCGATGATGAACGCAGTGCACTCGCCCCGGCCGGTGTCACGGTGCGGCGCATCAGCACCACCGTTGGCGGTGGCCCGACTAGCTCGGCGAGGAGCTTCTGATGTACGCGCAGCAACTCACCGTGCTCGTCGCCATCGCGGCTTTGCTCGGCAGCATCGCGCTGCTCGTGTTGAGCGAGACCCCGGTCGTCCATCCCGGTCGCCCAGCTACGACGACGAGTGCACCGTCCATCCTCGTCGCCAGCGTGCCGCCGATCGGCGACTTCGAGCGTGAATTCCACATCAATTACGAGAATCCATTCGTGCCGTATAACGAACGCGTCGCGGATCGCGTCGCTCAGGATCCGGCCGAACGCGCCAAGCGTCCGATGCGACCAGCGACGCGTCCGACCCCACCGCCAGAAGCGCCGCAGGCGATGGTCGAGCCCCCGAAGCTGGTCCTACCCGCCCGCCGCGACCCGCCACCGGGCGCGCCGGAATGCTTAGGCGTCGTCCGCCATGGTCCATCTGGCCAGTCGGTCCTGATGGTGCGCCTGCCCGGCGACGTTGCCGGTCCGCTGTCGGTAGGCGAAGTCATCGGCGGCTGGACCCTGAAAGAAATCGGTGCTGGGGTTGCCCGCTTCGAACGTCCCGATGGCAGCGAAGATATTCTACCGGTCGGCGCGCGGTCCGAAGGTGCCAGCCTGCCGGTGACCGCACCTGCCGCG
>CAYQAQ010000195.1:3843-6293 GCA_964415495.1 uncultured candidatus Brocadiaceae bacterium
ACCACAAGCACCACCGTCGTCAGTGCCCGCCTCGCCGATGACGCCGCGCACGCCGCCCAGTGCCGATGCGCTTATGCGCACACCGCAGATCCCCACGCCGGTGCCGGCGGGCGATCCGCGTATGCGTTGAGCGCTTAGCCCAACGCTTCGATACCTGCCGCCGCGCGCAGCAGCGCCGGTTCGCCCCACTGGGCCGCCTGCAATTGCAGACCGATCGGCAAGCCCAGGTTGTCCGTGCCAGCTGGCACCGAAATGCCGGGAATGCCGACGAGATTCGCTGCGATGGTGAAGATGTCCGACAGGTACATGGTCAGCGGATCGTCGGTTTTTTCCCCGACCTTAAACGCCGTGGTCGGGCTGGTGGGCCCGAGCAGGACATCGCAGTGTGTGAACGCAGCCGCGAAATCGTCGCACAGCTTGCGGCGCACCGCCATCGCCTTGCGATAATAAGCGTCGTAATAGCCCGAGCTGAGCACATAGGTGCCGAGCATGATGCGGCGTTTCACTTCCGCGCCGAAGCCCTCGGCGCGCGTCTGTGCGTACATGCCATGCAGGCTGTCGGCTTCAGCGCGGTGCCCGTAGCGCACGCCATCGAAGCGCGCGAGGTTCGACGCCGCTTCGCCGGTGGCGACAATGTAGTACACCGCGATGGCGTAGCGTTCGTGCGGCAGATGCACTTCGACCGTTTCCGCACCGGCGGCGCGCAGGCGCTCCAGCGTGGTGGTCAACCGTTCGCGCACCTCGCTTTGCAGGCCCTCGAGATGTTCGGGCACGTAGCCAACGCGTAAGCCCGCGAGGCCCGCCTTGGCATCGCCGCTCAAAGCCGCCGCCAGCGCCGGATGCTGCCGCGGTGCCGTCGTGCTGTCATGCGCATCCGCACCGGCCATCACATCCAAGCACAACGCCGCATCGGCGACGTTGGTGGCGAACGGTCCGATCTGATCCAGGCTCGACCCGAACGCGATCAAGCCGTGGCGCGACACCATGCCATAGGTCGATTTCAAACCGACGCAGCCGCATAAAGCAGCGGGCTGACGGATCGAGCCGCCGGTGTCAGACCCCAGCGCGAGGGGGGCGATGCCCGAGGCGACCGCAGCGGCGCTGCCGCCAGAACTACCGCCGGGAATACGACTGGGATCAACCGGATTTTTCACCGGACCATACACGCTGGTCTCATTGGAAGAGCCCATCGCGAACTCGTCCATATTGGCAGTGGCGATGACCACTGCGCCGGCCGCTTCCAGACGCTCAATCGCAGTTGCGGTATACGGCGCGTGATAGCCGCGCAGGATTTTCGAGCAGGCGGTGGTCTCCAACCCGGTGACGCACAGGTTGTCTTTGACCACCAAGGGCACGCCGGCCAAGGGCAGGGACTCGCCCGCCGCGACGCGGGCATTGACCGCATCAGCAGCGGCCAGGGCGCGTGCGCGATGAATGCGAATGAGCGCACCGTGGGTATCGGCCTCAGCGCGCGCAAGGCTGGCTTCGACGGCGACGCGGGCCGAGGTGCCGGCATTGACGGTAGCGGCAATAGCGCGCGCGGTAACAGGCGCGCTCATCGGTCCACCGCCTTGGGCACCAAGAAGGCAATCTGGTCGGCCTTGGGCGCATTGGCCAGCGCCGCGCGCGGCGTGAACATCGGCCCCGGTTCATCGGGCCGCGTGACATTGACCAAGCCGGTGACCTGGGCGATGGGTTCCACGCCCTCGGTGTCGACCTCGCCGAGCTGCTCGACGTAGCCGACGATGGCACCGAGTTCGCGCGTCATGCGTGTGATCTCGACATCCGCGAGCGCGAGATTCGCCAGTTTGGCGATATGTCGCACGTCCTGTTCACTGATGGCCACAGTATTCCTCCGGAAGGGCGGCAGCCTACGGGGGCTACCGCCCGGGCAAGGCTGGCGTGGCGCGGCGGTCCAGCAAAAGGGGTCGATGCTGCAAGGACGGGTTCTGCGTCCACGCTTCGATGGTGTGAAGGGACACTTCCTCCAAAGGGGCTGACAAGTGGTGTGATGGAGGACGGCCACAACGGGGTCGCGAAGCGATGCGACGAGCGACGCGGGACGACCAGCGAGCGACGAGCGCCGCCAGCGCGATATCGACACGCCACTGAACAAGCCCACTCGATGTCCAGCAGGGCCCCGAATCACGGGTGCACCCGCCCCCACTTTGAGGAGGGGCGCGAGTGCGACGAAATCGTCATATCAAGACCGAAGTGGGCCCCAAAAATTCGGTTTGACCCTCGACGTGTCACTCCCTAGAAGCTGGCCCTTAATGCTATCGCTCATAGAGACTCTCTTGGCGCGGAAGTGCGTCCCGGTCGTCGCCAGCCTGCTGCTGGTCGCCGTCGGCTGCGGCCAGCGTGCGGCTGTGCCCCTTCCAGCAAACAGCGCTTCGCCCGCAGCACCCGTTGCTAGCGCCCCGGTCGCCCCGGTCGCCCCGGTCGCCGCA
>CAYQAQ010000196.1:0-1202 GCA_964415495.1 uncultured candidatus Brocadiaceae bacterium
TCACCCACTCTTTGGGATCAGTGGGCGCATCGGCGACAAGATCGCCATCGGCATCGGTGAAGCGCGGGTCGAGGCGTCGCGTTTCGGCGGCACCGGCGACCGTGATGGCGCTTGCGCTCAGGGCGAGCACGGCAAGGAGGGTAGTCAGAAAGGAATGCATGGAATCCTCAGCGAGTAAGGCGAGCCGCGAGGCTCGCGTAGTGATCGAGATCAGGAGTGACAGCGGCGGGATCTTTGGCGAGGTCATCCCAGCGCCGCAGGCGGATGGCGTCATCGGCGAAGGGCTGCGCTAGAAATGCAGCAGCGTGATGGTCGTCGTAAGGGCCGCCCTGCAGCTCCAGGCTGCGCTGTGAGGCGGGCGAAAGCATGTCCCAATATCCGGGTTCACAGGCGCACAGCCAACGCTTGGCGGCAACGTGCAAACGGACGGGTTGGGCGACTTCGGGACCGAAACAGCGGGTGAGCAGATGGCCGCCAGCGACCTCGTGCCCGTCATCAATGCCACGCACGGCGGCATCTTCGCCGAGCTGATGGACGAGGTGCCCAATGTCGTGCAGCAGGGAGGCGATGATCAGGGCGTCGCTCGCGCCTGCCTGTTCGGCAAGGTGAGCGCACTGGCATGCGTGCTGGAATTGCGTGACTTGCTCCTGGCCGTACCAGCCTTGGCCGTGACGGCGAAGAATGGTAACGAGATCCAGAGCGGTGACAGTATCAGCGAGCATAGCGAACATGTCCTCAGATCGCGAGTTTGCGAACTTGGGCGGAGATCAGGTCGATCACCACCACGGTGGCGACGATGACGATGAGCACGGCGCAGGTCTCAGGATAGGCGAAGCTGCGGATGCCTTCATACAGTGGCATGCCGATGCCGCCGGCACCGACGATGCCGAGAATGGTGGCGGCGCGCACATTGCTTTCGAAGCGGTAGAGCGAGTAGCTCGCCCACATCGGCATGACCTGCGGAAGAACGCCGTAGACAATTTCCTCGACATGGTTCGCACCGGTGGCGCGGATACCTTCGACGGGGCGCGGGTCGATGGCCTCGACGCATTCGGAGAACAGCTTGCCGAGAATGCCGGTGGTATGGATCCAGATCGCGAGTACCCCAGCGAAGGGACCCAGGCCGACCGCGACGATGAAGAGGAGGGCGAAGACCATCTCGTGGATGGCGCGAGCACAGTCGAGAAAACGCCGCACCGGCT
>CAYQAQ010000196.1:1212-6283 GCA_964415495.1 uncultured candidatus Brocadiaceae bacterium
CGAGGAAAGATCCCCACAGCGCAATCTGCACCGTGACGATCATTTCTTCAAAATAATAGCGCCACTCATGAAAATTGGGGGGGAAGAACGAGGCCGCGAGCTCGGCGCTGTTGCCGAGCCCAGAGACGAGGTCGACAGGCCGGATCTCCGAACCACGCCAGGCCCAGACCATAATCATCGCAAAGACGACGACACCGACAATTTCCAACGTCGTGCGCAGCGGACTGCGTTTGGGCGGAGCGGGAACCGGTGCCCGCAGCGGGCCTGGTGCGGTCGGCGTGAGGGTCGGCGCGATGACAGTCATGGAGGCTCGGATTGAATGGGAGTTACAAACGACGCCGCCGTCCCATCCAAGCAGTGGACGGGACGGCGGAACGTGGAGAAGACCTTACTTGGCCTTGGCTTCGTGAGCGGCGATCTGCTCTTCAATCTTGGCGAGCTTCGCGTTCAACTCATTGACCATGGCGGTACGTTGCGCCGGGCTGAGCTTCTCGTCGGTTTCGACTTTAGTGCGATCCTTGATCGCCTCGAGTTTCCGCACCGGCAGGAGCTGATAATCGCCGGATTCCTTGAACGGCTTCCAACCCAGGCCTTCCATGACCTTGAGCTCTTCAGCGTTTTTGCCGTAGCCGAGGAACCAAGCCTTGGTCTTGCTCTTGAAGGATTCGGGCAGGGCCTTGCGCCAGCAGATCGGATCACTGGGGATCAGAGGTGAGCGCCAGATCTCGCGTAGATTAAGCGCCATGTCCGGCTTGGTGATCTCGATGCGACGGAAGGATTCCGTATTGTTGGTGGCGGCGTCGACCTGTTTCGAAGCGACCGCCAGGGCATTGCTCTCATGATTGCCGCTGATCAGACGCTTGAAGTGTTGCTTGGGATCAATGCCATGCGGGGCGAAGACGAAGGACATCGGCACCAGAAAGCCTGAGGTCGAGTTCGGATCACCGATGGCGAAGGTGTACTGGCTACCGTTCTTGAGCAGCTGTTCGATATTCTGGATCGGGCTGTCCTTGTGGACCAGGATCTGCGACCAGTAGCCGGGATTGCCATCCTTGTCGACCGTCTGCACAAACACTTCCGCGCCGGCGCGATCAACCGCTTCGATGGCCGACTTGTTGCCATACCAGGCGAGATCGACTTTGCCGACACGCATGGCTTCGATGACGCCCGCGTAGTCGGTGGCGTAGAAGGCGTTGACCTTCACGCCCAGGCCGCTCTCCATGTGCTTGAGGAATGGGTCCCACACCGTTCTGAGATTGGAGCTCGATTCGGTGGAGATGATGCCGAAGTTGATCTCCTTCGGTTGGTCGGCGGCTGCCACGAAGCTGGCGATGCAGCAAAGGGCGACGAGGATAAGGTGACGGATCATAGACAGGTTCTCCGGGGGGGATGGATCGGGTTCAGACGTTCAAACGGGTTGCAACACGGGTGTAGCAGGCTTGGTCTTCAGTTCGGCCTCAGCCGGTGCGGTAGGTTCGCCCTGGGCTTCGGTCAGTTCGGCACCGTAAATGTCCTGCAATAATGCTGGCGTCAGTTCGCGGCTCGGACCGTCGAAGACCACGTGACCGTGGCGCAGGGCGACGGTGCGTTGGCAATATTGGCGCGCATATTCGACTTGATGGAGAGTGACCACCACGGTCACGCGATCCTCACGGTTGATGCGTGCTAGGGTATCCATCACGGCACGCGCTGAGACCGGATCGAGTGAGGCGATCGGTTCATCCGCGAGAATCACCTCAGCACCTTGAACCAGAGCGCGAGCGATGGCGGCGCGCTGTTGCTGGCCGCCAGAAAGGGTGCTGGCGCGCTGGCCCGCATAGTCCGCCATGCCGACGCGGGCGAGGGCTTCCATGGCGCGCCGGCGGTCAGCCACGCTGTACCACATGAGCAGACTGCGCCACGACGGCGTGCCGCCGACCATGCCGACCAACACATTGGTGATCAAAGACAAGCGGCCGACAAGATTGAATTGCTGGAACACGAAGCCGATGCGTCGACGCAAAATGCGGAGACTTCCGGTCAATTTTCCATTATCTTGCACGACCTGTTCCAAAACTTCAATGCGTCCGCCAGCGGGATCGGTCACCGCCAAGCCGGAAAGATGGCGCAACAAGGTCGATTTTCCCGAACCCGATGCACCGATCAAAGCGACCATCTCGCCGGGTCGGACATCTAAATTGACACCTGCCAGGGCCTGGACACTGCGTTTCCCAGAGTGGAAGGTTTTGCGAACAGCGCAGCAGCGGACGGCGTATTGCAGCATGCTTCCAGGCTCCCAAGGCCGATGGCGGATCGGCGGTTGCTGGGCCGTATGCTGTTATGCCGTATCAAGGTCGGATGAAGGCGCGGTCAATATGCAGTTAGGCGACCGTCGTCATATCTTGATGGAATCCACATGTAGTCTTGACGGACGGCGTTGGAATGTTCAAAACCATGAGTACCTGTGTCGCTGCTACCCTGGCCGATCTTCCCACCATTCTCACGCTTCTCGCAGAATTAGATGCTGCGGACGCGCCACCCATGGACCTGGCCGCAGCAGAAGCGGTGTTCGCACGAATGTCGCGGTATCCTGATTATACGGTTTGGCTGCTGCACGATGATACAGACATCATCATCGGCACCTATAGTCTGTTGATCATGGACAACCTTGGCCACCGCGGGTCGCCCTCGGCGATTGTCGAAAACGTCGCGGTTGCTCCCGCCGCCCGGGGGCAGGGGGCGGGCACCATCATGATGCGCCATGCCATGGACTACGCGCGCGAACGCGGTTGCTATAAACTCGTGCTGTCGAGCAATATCGCCCGCGAACGAGCGCACGCCTTCTATGACGGCCTCGGGTTCAACCGCCACGGCATCAGTTTCCGGGTCGACCTGAAGAGCTGAATACCCTCAAAGGAACACCAGCATGCATCACCAGAAGGTTGTACGAGTGGGCCTTGCCAGGTCTGGCTAGCCGCTCTACGGTGCGCCTCGTGCCTGCCGACACTGCCCTCGTCGACGCTGATCTGGCCCTGGTGCGGGCAGTTGCCATCAATGAAGCCGGAGCGATGGGGCGTTTCTACGATCGCTTTTCCAGTTTGGTCGTCGCCGTGGCCTTGCGCATGTTTCGCGACCGCAGCGAAGCCGAGGAATTGGCCGAAGACGTCTTTGTCGAACTGTGGCAACGGGCTGCCCAGTATGATCACACCCGCGGTGGCGTCGCGACCTGGATTGCGACCGTCACCCGGTCGCGCGGTATCGATCGCTTGCGCCGACGGCAGCGGCAACAGGCGCGCGAGCTGGGGGATGACCTCAAGCCGGGGTCCGCCGCCTTGATGAGTGGGGACGATCCCTTGGCTCAGGTTGCTGCCCATGAAGAACGTCGCCAGGTCCGCGAACTGCTCGATGCCTTGACCGCCGAACAGCGTCAGGCCCTGGAGCTGGCCTATTTCGAAGGGCTCTCGCATAGCGAGGTCGCTACGCGGCTGTCGCGCCCCTTGGGCACCGTGAAATCGCATATTCGACAAGGCCTCATCCGATTGCGGGAAGCGCTACGTATCCCTGGACAGGTCAACGAATGAGCGACGACACCTCATCTATCTGGCACGATTACGTCCTCGCGGGCGGGTCGCCGGCGGATGCGCCCTTGCGGGCGGCATTGGAGCGGGCGTGTCCGGACTGCGCTGCGGACCTCGCCGCCGCTGAGCGCGATCTTGCGGTGCTCGGGGTGGCCCTCGATCCCGCCAAGCCCTCCCCCGGTCTACGCAGTCGTGTTTTAGCCCGTGTTGCTGGCGAAGCCGCCGCGCGTGCCGGTGGTATCGTCCAGGTGGTCGAGCGTCCGTATCACCGTGCTGATAGCCCGCAAGGCGGGCCCGGCTCGGTGCGCTCGAATCAGAGTCTGACCAGCTTGCCGGGCGTGTACCGCGTCGGTCGCTGGGTAGTGACCAGCGCTTTGATTGCCGTGGTGGTGTTGCTGGGAGCCGTGTTGGTGCGTATCGAGGGCCGTACGGCAGCGCTGGACCAACGCATCGATCTCTTGCTCAGCGGTCAGGAACATTCCAGCGAGCGCATGGACGACGTGATCACGCGTCTGCAGCGCACGCGCAATTTGGCTCTGGCTGTTACTGAGCGCGATCACCGCTTGGGCGTGCTCGACCGCCGTCTCCGTGATTTGCAATTGGTATTGGCCAGCGATCAGGGTGGCCGCACGCTCGAACTGGCGGAATTGAGCGAAGAGATGTCGATTCTAGCGTCGCCCGAATTGACCGTGCTGCCTATCACCGCGCAGGGCGCTGTTGACGGTGCATTGCGCCTATTCTGGGACCGCGCTGGGCAGCGTTGGATGGTCGCTGGGTCGGGCATTTCTCATCCCGGCCCGGGTCGCTGCTATGAACTGTGGATGCAGACCCGCGATGGTCGGCTGCTGCCCTCAGTGACGTTTGTCCCCGATGGCGACGGTACCGTCCGCGCCATGACCGATGTGCCTGCTACCGAAGAGATGGTCGGCTTAGCGATTACCGATGAGCCCGAGGGCGGTGTCCCGGTTGCCACCGGAACGGTGCGATTTTTGGCGTCCTTCGAATAAAACGCAGCGTTTGGCGCCGCTGGGGAAATGAACGCATCCACTCTCCGTGGTAACGCGTATCCCCATCATGCGTGCTCTCCTGCTCTTGGCATGGGTGTGGTCCCTGGTCGCGGTCGAGGTCGGCGGCGTCTCCTTTCCAGATCGCCTGACCATTCACGAGGCGGAAGTTCCGCTGCGCGGCACCGCGGTGCAGAAATGGAAGGTGTTCTGGACCGTCCACGCGACGGCTTGGTGGCAAGATCCGGCCACGGATGTGTTGGCAGATACGCCCAAGGCCTTGGAATTGCATTACTTTCACAATATTCCCGCTTCGGGATTCCGTGAGGCCACCAGCGAAGGGTTCACGCGCGGATGCAGTCCCGCTGAGCTGACCGCGCTGCAGGAGCGGCTCGATAGCTGGAATGTGGCGTATCGCGACATCACGAAGGGCGAGCGCTATCGCATCGCCTACCATCCGGAGGTCGGCACGTCGCTAATCACCGGGGGCACCACGCTGGTCACCGTGCC
>CAYQAQ010000197.1:0-6281 GCA_964415495.1 uncultured candidatus Brocadiaceae bacterium
ACTGATACACGGCCCCGGGAGTCCGGTTGCGGTCCCGGGGAACGACGCCTATGGTGTCGGCCTGGAGATCGCCATGTTCCGTCGCCTCATGAACGTCGTCAAAGGCTGGTTCGGCTTGGCCGTTTCGGACCTGGAGCGCCGTAATCCGGAAGCCTTACTCGAAGTCGAGAAGGAAAACCTGCGCAAGAACATCGCCCAGTACAACCAGGGTCTGGCCAGCCACGCCGGCATGTGCGAACGCCTCATGGCCCAGGTGCGCAAACTCGAAACCGAGGAGCGCGACCTGCGCGCCAAGGCCACTGCGCATCTCAAGGCGGGCAACCGCTCCGCCGCTGGCCAGTACGCATTGCGGCTGCAAACCGTTGAACGCGAACTCGCCGAGAACCAGACCCAGCTTAAGCAGGCCGAGACCACCTACAAGGATCTGGTCAAAGCGCGCGACGTCGCGATCAGCACCGCCCGCGCCAAGATGGAATCGCTCAAGGGTGCGATCCAAGACATGAAGATGAAGCGCGCCATGGCCGAGATGAACGAGATGGCCGCTGGCATGATCAGCGAAGTCGGGGGCTCCGGCGACACGCTCAATCGTTTGGAGGAAATGGTCGAGGATGAACGCACCAAGGCCGCTGGCCGCGCCCGCGTCGCCAAGGACGCGATCAACATGACCGAGGTCAACCTGCAGGAAGCCGAACAGACCGCGCTGGCCGACCAGGCTCTCGCCGACTTCGCCGCCAAGGCTGGCATGACCTTGGACGGTGTGACGCCGCCGGCCACGCCCGACGCGGCCCCGGCGCAGCGGACCATGGGCAGCGAACCGCAGAGCACCTGAATCCATGCCGCCGCCAAAGGACGCGCCGACGTGGGCGGTGGACCTGGCCCTCGCCTACGAAAGCGGAGCCCACAACAGTTTCGTGCTCAGCGGCAACGTCGCTGACCGGTTGGTCTCGCCTGACGGCAAGCGCCTGCCGCCACTGCCGACCTGGATCCAGGAGACCTTGCTGCCGCGCTTCGCGGTGGTGTTCACCTACGATCTTGGCAATGGCCTGCGCATTGAGCGCGGCCGTGAACTCGCCGACCGTTTCAGCGCCATCGCCGGGCAGAGCGCGCTGCCGCGTCAAGCGCGGCCAGCGTTCGAGCTGATCACCGCCTATCTGCGCTTCCTGCACAATCTGCGCAGCATCGGCCAGAACGATCTGCCGCACGTCGCCCTGGTCGTGCGTGGCGCGGATCAGGTGTTCCCTGCCGATGCTGGGGGCCACGAACAAGCCGGTCTGGTCAGTCTGGTGCGCGATTGGAGCGACCAGGATCCTTTCGTTCGTCTGCCCTTCGCGGCGCTGCTCATCGCCGATACGCTCAGCGACCTTGAGCCTCTGCTTGCACGCAATCCGCATGCGGTGCGCCTGACCGTCCCCCTGCCAGACACCGCGATCCTGGAGCAGGCTTTGGCGATTCTGGCACCCGAAGCGCCACGTGCCTTCAGCGGTCCTGCCCAGGCCTTGGCTGCGCCGCTGACGGGCGCCAGCGTCACCGCCGTCATGAGCGCCGTGCATCGCGCCCACCACCAGGGCGTGGCCATCAACGACGCGACCGTGATCGCGCTGAAGAAGCAGTTGATCGAAGGCGAAGCCGCCAACCTGATCGAGTTCGTCACCAGCACCCGCACCCTCGATGATTACCACGGCCAACCGGCGCTGAAGGATTGGCTGCGCGAGGATGCCAAGCTGTGGCGGCAGGGCGATCTTGCCGCCCTGCCGATGGGTTATCTCGTCTGCGGTCCGGTCGGCACGGGCAAGACCTTTCTGGTCGAATGCCTCGCGGGCGAAGCCGGGGTACCGGTGGTCAAGCTGAAGAACTTCCGCGACAAGTGGGTTGGCAGCAGCGAAGCGAACTTGGAGACCATCTTCCGCCTGATCCATGCCCTTGGACGCTGCGTGGTCTTCGTCGATGAGGCTGATCAGGCCCTCGGTAAGCGCGATGCCGGCGGCAATGACGGCGGCCTGTCCGGGCGGCTCTACTCGATGCTGGCGCAGGAGATGTCGAACACGCGCAATCGCGGTCGCATCCTGTGGCTGCTGGCGACCTCGCGGCCGGATCTGGTCGAAGTCGACCTCAAGCGTCCCGGACGCATCGACGTCAAGATCCCGATCCTACCGACGTCGACCATTGACGATGGCGCGGCGTTGCTGGCAGCGTTGTGCAAACGCCGCGAATTGCCCCTGAGCGCAGCGGACATCGCTGGCTTGGAGCGGCTGGTGCCGATCGGCTTGACTCCTGGTGCGGCCGAGGCCATCGCCGTCAAAGCCTATCGCCGTCATCGCACCGCAGGCTTGGCGCCGCTCGACGCCTTGCGCGACGCCCTGACCGGGTGGCAGCAGCCGGTGCCGCAGGACGTGATGGATTTCCAAATGCGCATCGCCATCCGCGAAGCCAGCGACATCGCCTTCGTACCCGAAGCCTGGCGACATCTCGTCGGCCATGGGACATGAGCCAGCGACCGTCGTATCTTGGTGCGGCATTCAATCTGCGGCCGCTGGGCATGCCGATCCCACCCAACTGGTTCATGCTGGCCGCCTTTGGCCTGCTCGGTGCTTTCGTGCATCCGGCGTGGTGGCTGATCGGTGCGGGCGCAGAGATTGGCTATCTGGGCCTACTGCTCAGCAATGCCCGCTTTCGTGCCGCAGTCGATGCCAGCAGCAAACCGTCGGCCCGGAGCGGCGATCGTCATGCCGCTCTGCTGCGCGAACTGAAAGCTGCCGAACGTCAGGTCCAGCAAGCGATCGAGAAACGCTGTGATGATCTCATCGGTCTGTTGCGGCGTCTGGATGCCGATGCCTTTGGCGAGCAGGCTGAACGTCTCGCCCAACTCTGCTGGCTCCATCTGCGCCTGCTGGTCGCGCGACAGGCCTTGAATACGGTCCTCGCCGGGCGCGAGCACGGACAGCTCGCCAACCAACGCGCCAACCTCGAAGCCCGGCTGCGTCAAACCGATCTCGATCCGGCGGTGCGCACCAGCTTGGAGGGCCAGGTTGCCGTCCTGACCGATCGTGCGCGCGGTCACGCCGAAGCCGCCACCCGGCTGGAAGTCATCGAGGCTGAAATCGAGCGCATCCGCCAGCAAGTCGAATTGGCGCGCGAACAGGCTCTGATCGCCACCGATGCCAATGGCCTGACCCGCTCGGTCGATGTCCTTGCCAGTTCGCTCGGCGAAGCCAACCGCTGGCTGCGCGACCAACGCGATCTGTTCAGCGATATCGACCCCTTCGCCGACGCTCCAGCGCCCGCCATGCTTTTCCCCACCGCCCGTCCTGTTTCGGAGAATTCGTCATGATCACTCGCCAAGGTTCCGCCGCTGGTGTCTTTATCACCCTCCTCCTCGTCATCGGTCTGATTGGACTTGGGGTCTACCTGATGCGTGCGCCGACAGAGTTGACGGTGACTCCAAACGACCCGACCTCGGGCGAGCCTACCGCCACACCCGCAGCCGCCGGCAGCGTGAACGCACCGGAAGGCGATCGTCCCGATCCGATCGAACCGGCGACCCGTTCGCCGCGCCTGGAAGCCGCCGCTCCGTACGTGCCCAAGGACAATATTGTTGACGTCGACATCAGCGAATACGCCGGTTACGCCGGTTTGATCGTTGCCAACGGCGGCCTCGAACCGAATCCCGAGTCGGTGTTCGCCAAGCAGTTCGGCTTCCAAGTGCGCCTGAGTCTGAGCGAAGGCGAAAACTGGGGAGCTCTGAACAATGGGAAATTTGCGGCATCGGCAACCACCGTTGACGTTTTGGCCGTACTCGGGCGCTCCTTCGAAGTGACCGTGCCAGTGCAAATCGCGTTCTCACGCGGTGCCGACATGTTGATCGTCGATCGCGGTATCACATCCGTGAACCAACTGGCCGGCAAGACCTTGGCTGCCGCCCAGTTCAACGAGAGCGAATTCTTCCTGCGCTACCTCGCGGGCGAAGCGGGGCTGGGCGTCACCGTGCTGCGCGACCTCGACGGCAAACCGAAGCCGGGCACGGTTGGCTTGGTGTTCTACGAAGACGCCTTTGTCGCTTGCGACGCCTACCACCACGAACTCGCCAGCGACGGACGCTTGGCTGGCGCCGTGGGATGGTCCCCACGCACGGACGAAGTCGTCGCCGCCAGCGGTGGCGCCGCCAAAGTGCTGGCTTCCAACCGCAACCTGTTGGTGATCGCCGATATCCTGTGCGTGAACAAGGGCTTCGCCGCCAGCCATCCCAAGCTGGTCGAAGGCTTGGTGCACGGCCTGCTGGAAGGCAACCGCCGCGTCCGTGATGACCAAGAGAGCCACCTCGGCCTGATCGCCCGCAGTCTGAAGTGGGAGGTCGACGAGACGCGCGAAGAACTCAAGAAGGTGCACTTCAGCAACCTGCCGGAAAACCGTGCCTTCTTCGACGGCACCATCGACGCCGCCGGCTCCTTCGCGGGCATCTACCAATCGTCGGTGTTGGCCTATGGCGCCGACCTCATCCCCAATCCGCCGGATGCCAGCCGCTTCATCGATCAAGCCGCGCTGACCAGCATTGCCGCCGCCGGCGCTTTCGCCCAGCAGGTCGTCGCAATCGCGCCGATCCGCAGCCGCGCAGGATCGCCTATTGAAGGCGACGCGTTGCTGTCGAAAGACATCCGCTTCCTGTATGAACCCAATTCAGCAACCCTGGATGCAACCAGCACTGAGAACACCGCCTATCTCGAGACGATCCGCCGCTATCTCCAAGTCAGCCCTGGCTCGGTCATCCTCCTGCGTGGCCACGTTGACGACGCCATGAAGGACGGCTTCCGCCAGCAGGGCGGAGAGGCACTGGTCCGCAACATGGCGCTCAAGGCGATGGAACTGTCCAAGCAGCGCGCTGACTCGGTCCGCACCGCCTTGCTCGCCAAATTCCCTGGCATCGCTGCCGACCGCATCGAAGTCATCGGCCGCGGCTGGGAAGAACCGTCTGGCACAGACAGCGCCCAGAACCGCCGCGTTGAGGTGCGTTGGTTCACGATCGAGTGAATTGACGTGGTTGCACGACGGGATTCTGGAGTCTGACGCATGTCCGACGCGGCGTATGAGCACCAGGATCGCGGCTCTGCCGGAGCCTATGCCAGCTATTACGCCGGCATGGATGCGTCGATGCAGCAGAAGGTGGCCCTGACGACTGCCCATTTCCCGACCAGCGGTACGGTCGTGGATATGGGCAGTGGGTCGGGGCGCGGCACTTATGACCTGGCCTGCCTGCATCCAGAATTGGACTTGGTGGGTGTGGACATCAATCCGACCGCCGTGGCAACGGCTTGTGCACAGTTCCAGCGAGTGAATTTGCGTTACGCCGCCGGGGATATCGCTGACCCCCTCTTTCCTGAGGCCTCACTCGACGGCATTCTCGATTCGTCGGTGCTGCATCATGTTACGAGTTTCAACGGCTATTCGACGGAACGCTTGGAAGCCTGTCTCGATCATCAGGTGGCGGCACTGCGTACTGGTGGCACGCTCATCATTCGCGACTTTGTGATTCCGGACGGACCCAACGAGGTCGTGCTGTCGTTGCCCCGCACGGATGGCGCCGCGGACGGGCCGATCTCAAACCTTTCGACGTGGGCACTGTGGCGCCGCTATGCGGCGACGGTATCCCATGGTCGCTACCGTGCTGGTGAGCTGCCCTGGCGCGATCTCGGCCCTGATGACGGTGGCTGGCAACGCCTGCAGTGCCGCCTGCGTGACGCCCAGGAATTCCTGTTGCGCAAAGACTATCGCAACGACTGGGATGTCGAACTGCTGGAGGAATACACGTACTGGACCCAAATCGAATTCGTGAAGGCCCTCGAACGACGAGGGTTGCGGGTGGTGGTGGCGGCGCCGATTCGCAATCCGTGGATCGTCAGCTATCGTTACCGTGATCGGGTACGATTGACGACGATGGCTGGCGATGAGCTCCCCTTTCCACCGACGAATTTCCTGGCGGTTGGCCAGAAGGTCGCCCCCACGCAAGGCACCCGGATTCGTCTGGAGCAAACTGTAGTCACGCAACCCGCGTTTCTGCATCTCAGTGCCTGGCGAGGTGATGACGGCACCACCTACGATCTGGCTGAACGTCCTGGGCGCACCGTCGATGTGATTCCCTGGATGTCCCGAGACGGCCAACTGCTCGTCCTGGCGAAGCATGGATTCCCCCGGCCCATCGTGGTCGCGGATCCCGCGCGGCCAAACCTCACGGGGAGCGAGTGGAGCGGATACTTAACCGAGCCACTCGCGGCGATCACCAATCCAGCCGA
>CAYQAQ010000198.1:0-6257 GCA_964415495.1 uncultured candidatus Brocadiaceae bacterium
GTATCGACCACAGCGGTGGCCGGATCACGCGATGAGGTAGTGAGGGTGGCAGTCATGCGAACATCGCTTCGGTCAGTTGGTAGGCCCGGGCATTTTCCGGCCGCATCGTGCGACAGCGATCATCGGCCGCTGGCGGCTCGACGCGCGTGATGGTCAGTTCCAGCGCGGGCGGAGCATAGGTGGGCGACGGGTCGAGCGGATGCGGTGTATTGGACAGCACAATCAGCACATCCATTTCAGCGCGCAGCGTCACGAAGCTGCCGGCTGGATGACCCGCGACGAAATGCAGCGCGCCGTCGGCATCGGTGACGACCTTGGTGAAGAGATTGACGTTGGCATGCAGATCGCGCACGCCGAGTTCATGCTTGGCCAATTCGACCAGCAGATTGTCACGGGTATTGCGCTGGCGGTCGTTGCGGTGGTCTTGATACGTGCTGACGCCGAAGCGCGCCACGCTTTCGGCGGCGTCGCCATGACCAGTGATGGTGTCGTGCCAGCCGCAGGTATCTGCGGTGATCGCCAGCAGCACATGGCCCATGTCGCTGAGCAGCACCCGGCCTGTCGTCAGAAAAGCGGTATGCTGGGCTTTCAGCGTGTCTGGCATGTTGTAGCGCTCGATCGGCTGGTCGGCGCGGAAGACGAGCATCGCGACGCTGCCCCGCTCACTGGGATCGGTCAGAGTCATTTGGGTATGCCGGCGCAGCACCCGCGACCAGCCTTGGCCCGGGTGCAGGATTTCGTGACTGATCACCGTCATGACCGCAGATACTCCATCAGCAATTCCTGCATGCGATGCACGCCTTTTTCGGCGTGCGGCTGCAGGCTGCCCATGCTGAAGGCGGGCGAGTGGATGTTCTCCTGCAGGCGGGCGAAGATCGCCATGTCTTCATGTTGCACGCGGTCATACAGCGTGATCAGCGGTTCGAGGTAGGCCGGATCGCGCGCTTGTGGCGTATCCGGTACCAGCCAGTCCCAGCGGATGCGGGTGTGGGTAGCGTCGACGGGATCGATGATGTAGGTCACCAGCAGATTGGGATTGAGAATCCACGCGAAGTTTGGCCAGAATTGGAAGATCGAACTACCCTCTATCCAGGTCTGATCGAGATCCGGCATGACCGTCCCGGCCGGCATATCGCCGGTGCGTTCGCGCGCCGTGGGCGGATAGGGGGAATACTGGAGGTAACAGTAATCACTGACCTCGGTGCGGATGGCGGTGAAATCGTTATTCCAGCTGACGTCCTTGGTTTTGTAGGACGAGTGATGCGCGACCGGTTCGTGATAGCACTCGGCGTTGTTTTCGACGTAGAATTTCCAGTTCGACTGGCACAGGTAATCGACCCGATGCACACGTACCCAGCGGTCTGCCTGATTGCCAGCGAAGCGTTCGACCGCTGGGCCCAGACATTGGGTCAATGGCGGTGCATCGCCGCTGATATTCACGAAGAGGAAAGGCCCCCAGCGTTCCAGTCGCAGTGGGCGCAAGGCATGGCGCTCACGCGCAAAACCGGGGTTCTTGTCCATGCCAGGCGCACCGGCGAGGTCACCATCGAGTTTGAACACCCAGCCGTGGTAGGGACAGGCGACGGTGCGCGCCGCACCGCAGCCGCTGTGCGGATCGGTCAGTTCACCCAGCGGCGCGCCGCGATGCGGACAGACATTATGAAAGGCACGCACGGTCCCGTCGCGATCGCGCGTCAGCAGCACGGGAAAGCCCGCGATGTGCACTTGATACCAGCCGTGCGGCGAGGGGATGTCGCTGTCATGCGCGACGTGCAGCCAAGTGCGGGCGAAGAAGCGCTCGCGTTCGCGCGCGAAGAACAGGGGATCCTCATAACACCACGCCGGAAGCCCCCGGGCTTCGGTCACGGGTGCGGGACGCCATTCGGCCAGAAAGGCGTTGAGGCGACTCTCAGCAGTCTCAGCAGTAAAGGTCGTCTGCGGCATGGCCGCTCCGGAGCGGGCCGTCCCGCGTCGGATACACCGGCGGGTCGTCCGCGCCGGGATGAAGGAGGTCGCTGGGGCTCTCGTCTGCACGAAGCCGCCCGCACGAAGCCATGCACGTCGCGTGCCAGTGCCGGGTGCGGCCATTGGCAAGCGATGTGCATGAGCCTAGGCGCATCACCCCGGTGGTCCAGTCGGTGCCGTCAGCACCCTCACCTGCACCACCAGCATCCGGGACGACCCGGAATGCCGGGAAAAACCTCCGGGACGACCCGGTTGTCGGCCATCGAGGCCTGCGGCCATGCGTTTCCCGTCCACGCTTTGGGCTCTGGAGTCGCCCGCGCACTGCTGCGGTGCTGAGCAGCCGTGCGCTCAGTGGCGCAGCAGCCGGTCGAAATTTCACCAGGCGGGTTCATGACCCTGCAGCTCGATGTGTTCCGCAGTCTGTGGGGTGTGGAGGGTGCGTGGGAGACCAGCTTCCCGCGTATCCGCGCGGCGGGTTTCGATGGCGTCGAAGTGCGCGTGCCCACGGGCGCCGACCAAGCCGGCGAGCGCGAGCGTTTGCGTGGCCTCGTGCGGGCGCACGACTTCGGGTTGATTGCTGAGGTCAGTGCCGTCGGCTACGTCATTCCCGCTTCCGGTTCGACCCCGGCCGAGCACCTCGCCGATCTGCGCCGCCAGATTCCGGCGGCGCTGAGTCTGGAACCGCGCTTCATCAACGGCTACCACGGTTGCGATGCCTGGAGCTTCGATGACCAGCGCCGTTTCTTCGCGGGCTTGCTCGAGCTGGAACGCGAGTTCGGCATTCCTTTGACCTGCGAACTGCATCGCGGCCGCTCGCTCTTCCATCCGTGGATCACGCGTGACCTCCTGCGCGAGTTTCCGCTCAAGCTGACCTGTGACTTCAGTCATTGGGTGGTGGTGTGCGAACGTCTGCTCGACGATTGCGAGGACATCATCGCCCTATGTGCGCAGCATTGCTGGCACATCCATGCGCGCGTTGGCTACGATCAGGGGCCGCAGGTCAACGACCCGCGCGCGCCTGAACACGCCGCCGCCGTTGCGGCGCACGAACGTTGGTGGGACATGTGCTGGCGCGCGGTTGCCACCCGTGGGCGCGAACGCCTGACCCTGACGCCCGAGTTTGGCGTCGAAGGTTACCTGCAAACGCTGCCCTATACACAGCAACCAGTGGCTGATTTGTGGGAGATCTGCACGTGGCAGGGTCACCGTCAGCGGGCACGCTTCGCTGCCGGCGCATGGCGGGAGGCGACATGATTGGCGTGATTGCGGTGGTCTTGGCGTCGGCGGCGTTTGCGCCCTACATCTGGGCGGTGCTGCGCGGTCGCGGGCGACCCAATCGTGCGTCGTGGTGGATCTTCTCGGCGACGGGTTTGTTTGCAGCGGGCTCGGCATGGGCCGGTGGCGCGCGCGAAGGGTTGTGGGTGCCCTTGACCTACGGCGTGTTGTCGCTGGTGGTGGCACTGCTCGCGATTCGTCGCGGCGAAGGCGGGTGGTCGCGCCTGGATCGCGCGTGTCTGGGCACCGCAGCGGCCAGTTTGCTCGGCTGGTGGGTGCTGGGCGATCCTTTGGTCTGCGTCATTCTCAATGCCGCAGCCGATACCGCCGGTCATGTACCGACCATTCGCAAAGCGCTCCGTGATCCGTGGCATGAGCCGTTGCTGATGTGGCTGGTCGTCCTAGTGGCCAATACGTTGAATCTCATCCATATCTCGACCTGGACCGCGATCGAAGTGGTGTATCCGCTCGCCCTCTTGTGGAATGCCACGGCAGTGATCATCGCCTGGCTGATCGGATTTTCCCGGCGGAGGATCACCGCATGAGCCCACGCTTCGATCACGCCGCCTGGCCCGATCTGCAGGCGATGCGCGACCAGGGAACCCCGATCAGTCGGGTGTGTCTGCTGCCGGTGGGTGCCATCGAACAGCACGGCCCGCATCTGCCCTGCGATACCGACAGTCTGATCGCACAGGCGGTCTGCGATGCGGCCGCCCAGCGTGCGGGCTGCTTGAGTCTGCCGGTGCTCGCCTATGGCTGCTCGTTCGGCCACGGCGAAGCGTGGCCGGGCACGCTGTCGGTGAGTCCGGAAACGTTGATCCGCACCGTGGTGGAAATCGGCCAGTGGTTGGTCGCCACCGGCTTCGATCGCTTGCTCATCGTCAACAGCCATTTCGGCAATGCCGCGGCTTTACGTTGTGCGCTCGATCATCTGCGCCTGCGCCATGTCGGATCTCTGGGCGTGGGTATCGCCAATACCTGGGAATTGACGCCAGCGATCAAGGCGTGGTTCCTCAGCGATGGCGACGATATCCACGCCAATCGCGCGGAGACGTCGCTGATGTTGCATTTGGCCAAGGATCGCGTCTGCCACCAGCGCATCGCGGATGCGGATGATCCGGATCGCACCGATGGCCTCGTGCTGTCGTGGCTGGTGCCGCAGACCTCGACCAATGGCGTGACCGGCAAGCCGACGCTGGCGACAGCGCGTGAAGGCTCGCAATGGTTCGCCCGCATGACGGCGGCCTTGGCCAACCGCGCCAAACGCGCCGCACATGAACAGCCACCGATCACGTGGCAGCGCCAACCCGGATCCACGTTGCCGATCCTTTGACCTCCTGTGAGCCTGAAAGGTTCTCCATGCCGGCGTTTCCCTTGCACGATACCACCACTGCACCTGCTGAATCGCGCCCATTTTTGCAGCAAGCTGCCAAAAGTCTGGGCACCATTCCTCATTTAGAGCGCGTCATGGCGGGGGCACCGGCTCTGCTCGGTGGCTATGTCTCGTTGTGGCATTTGTTCGATACCACCAGTCTGACGCCAGCCGAGCGCAACGTGGTCTATCAGGTCGCCAACGTCGAAAACGGCTGCACGTATTGTGTGCCGTGGCATACGTGGCTCTGCCGCGCGGCGGGCATCAGTGAAGTCGATGTGCAGGCACTCCGTGAGGGACGTGCACTGTCGAATCCGCGTTTGGAAGCTTTGCGCGTGTTCACGCGGGTGGTGATTCTCAGCCGCGGAAAAGTGCTGCGCGCCGACCTCGACGCATTTCTCGCTGCCGGATTCACCGAGCGTCAGGTGCTGGAAGTTATTCTCGGCATCGCGATCAAAGTCATGAGCAATTACACCAACAGCCTGGCCGGAACCCCGTTGGATGAGCGCATGGCGAAGTTCGCGTGGGAGCGCCCCATCGTTGCGATGCGTTCTAACTGAGCGTCTTGCCACCGTCGACGACGATCACCTGACCGTGCAATAACGCCGGTGCTGGTCCGGCGAGAAATGCCGCCACTGCCGCGATTTCCTGCGGTCGACCCAAGCGTCCGATCGGCACCGATGCAACAGCAGCGGCCTGCTCGGCGGCGGGATCGGGTAGGCTGGCAAATTCAGCGGCCAACATCGGGGTGTCGATCGGTCCGGGGCTGATGCCATTGATGCGCACGCCACTGGTCGCGTATTCCAAGGCGAGGGCGCGTACGAATGCGCGCAGGCCGCCCTTGGTGGCGCAGTAGCCGACGTACTGGCTTTGCGCGACTTCGGCCAATTCCGAGACGATGACAATGATGCGACCTGCGCGCCGTTCGCACATACTCGGCAGCACGCCCTGACACAGGCGCATGGGCGCGAGCAGATTGACGGCGATTTGATCAGTGAGGTCGTCGTCGGCCATGCTCGCAAAGGGACCGATGCGCGAAATTCCTGCCGCGCAGACGAGAATATCGATGGCACCCAGCAAAGCGTTGGCGGCCGCCAACGACGTGGTGACGCCACTGGGTGTGCTCAGGTCAGCTCGCACCGAGGTCACCCCCGGCGCGGTGAACGCTTGGCGGTCGATACCGACGACCTCAAAGCCATCCGCAGCGAAACGGGCGGCACGTTCGTCCTTCAGTTACTTTCCGTTAACCCCAATTTTGCTAGCTCTGGGGTTGTAATGATTGCCGACGTGCTGCCCGACACAGATATCGCGGCTGAATCGGGCGACACGCTCTCAGACGCCTTCGACTGGGAACTCGACGCACCGAATGCCTCCAACAATTATCAACAGACCATTGCCTCGACCTTGGAAACAGTCGACGACGTGGATGTGTATCGTTTCGAAGTCGACGCGTTCCACTTCATTAATTTTAATCTGCAACTGAGCGATAACGACGACATCACACGCGGTGGCAAGACACTCACTCTTTACAACCAATATGGTCAATTCCTCGCTCGGTCCAACACCGGTTCGCTCGGCACCGAACGACCCGACGCATTTGCGCCAGGTGTCTACTACTTGGCGGTTTCGGCGAACTCACCGATCG
>CAYQAQ010000199.1:0-6225 GCA_964415495.1 uncultured candidatus Brocadiaceae bacterium
TGACATGACAGATATTTACGGCGATACGACGTCTGCCAACTGCGTTATGCAGGTTGAACCCTCCGAAGTTTGTCCACGATATTGGAATGGGAAGCGTCGTCGAACCGCTGGTCGTCCTGAACCCGTGAGCATCCGCCGCGTCGCGATACTGCTGCTCCCGGCCCTGCTCGTCGCCGCGGTCGTCGTGGATGACTCATCCCCGTCGCGCAGGATCGCGGCCTTGCTGGCGGTCGATTCCAGCGAGGCGACCGAGGCCCTCGAAAGCGGCGCCTTTGCCGGTCTGCGGCTCTACCAGCTCTGCATCCAGCGCGTGAGGGACGATCCACAAGCATCGACGCCTGCGGGTTTCGCGGAACGCTGGCAGGCGCTCCTCGACGCGACCGAGACGGGGGCCTGGCTCGGCGACGTATCGCTGGGAAGAGTACTGTCGGATCTCGTTAGCGACGCACACGGGGGCTGGCGCCAAGGAGTGCTTTCCGATCGCGCGTTGTGCGAATGGCTCCGCTTGCTGTGCATCGCCCACATCGAGCGCGCCGGCGTTGCTACGGTATTGCCCGTCACTGGCGATCTCGATGCAGAGGGCCTTGCTGCGGCTGCGCGTGCGGTCAACTCGCGCATCGGCATGGGTATCCCATTCGTGCCGGTGACATGGTGGCTCAATGCACCAGGCGTGCCCCGTCCGGCGTTGGCACGTAGCCTGATCCTCCTCACCGGCATGCGTCCGTCGATTCTGCTCGATTCCGATCGCGGCCTCTGCGCGGCGTATGATCTGAACGCTGTGGGCGCCTGGGTAGGGCGGCTCGACGAGGATCTGACGGTCGATCCGGCATTGGTCGGTTTCCTCGAACAACGCTGTGCGGAGTTGACCGGGCTGCAGGACGTGCTTGCCGTTGTGCATGGTGGACACCTGGTCGCCTTCCTCGCATATCTGGATCGCGCAATCGAAGGGCTCAAGTCGGCTCCAGCGATTACTGCTGTCGCCGCTTTGCTCGGCGCGCAGGCTGAGGCCGCGTGTGACCGCATCGCTGCGAACGCCGTGCGCGCCGAGGCCGACATCCCGACCGCCCACGGAGTCCGCCGCCGTGCACTCGAAAGCTACATGATCGTGGCCGGAGCCACGGCCGAACGACGCCGCGCCGATGGAGCTGCCGCGGCCCTTGACGCCTTCTACCGCGACTGGTTGCCCCTGCTGCCGCGGATTCCGGACATGTGCCCGTTGTTCATTGAGAAGGCTCCGCCGGTCGAACGCTGGTGATAACTCGAGCGAATCCGTAAGGTCCCAAATGGTGGGCAATTCTCATGTTCGCGGCTGTAATTTGGGCCGGCGAGGATCCGGTCGACGAGGACCTAAGACTTCTTATTGGGATGGATGCTGAATCGGCCAGACGACTCCTGGATGGCGAAGCCTCTCCCCGTCTGCCGAATCCGCTAGGATGGTTGGTTGATCAACAGCTGGATATGTGCTTTTTCGCTGACGGGTCAGTTATCCGAGTCGGTCAAAACATTGTGTGTTATGGCGAGAGAGAGGACAGGGATCGTGGACATGCACCGATCTCTCCGATCCAATGAGTGCATGTCCATGGTCGCCGGATGGTCGCCGGTCGCCGTCCATGGTCGCCGATGGTCGCCGCACCGGAATTCTGCGGCATTATCGACGGGAAGCTGACTGAGGGATATTGAACATATACGGACGCGATGGATGGGACACACCGAATCGAAGATGCTGCATAAGCATTACGGGCATCTGCTCAGCTACGACGGCGACATCAACGCCCTCGGGCGAGCCCAGGCACACTGACTTCGTAGCGATCGAAGATGGCCGGGGTAATTAGGGCACCGTTTAGGGCACAGCTCGCTGTAAGAGCAAAAATGCCAAAGCCCCAAAAAATATAACCCCCGGCTTTCACCGGGGGTTATGTCTGGAGCGGGCGATGAGACTCGAACTCACAACCTACAGCATGGCAAGCTGTCGCTCTAGCCAATTGAGCTACGCCCGCTTACGCGGAGGGCGGAATATGGCGAGTCAGATGGACTTGTCCAGAGGGAAGGTCAGACGGGGTGGGGCTTGCCTCGATCGGGGGGCGGCCACCCTGCCGCAGCCATGCGTGAGAGCGACGATGTGGACCCTACGACCGGGGTGGATGCGGCTCCGGCGGGGCAGGGGTGGATTGTGCTGATCATCGCTGCGGTGGTAGCGGCCGCAGTGTTGGGGTGGTACGCCCTGGCCTGGGAGACAGCTCCGGCTGCTGGCGTGAAGTCGGCGCCGCCGGCGGTGGACGTGCCGACGGATGAAGAGGGCCTGCGCGCGTTGAGCCGGGATCCCGAGTGGTTGGCGCGTGGGAAAAAAGTTTATGACGGCATGTGTTGGACCTGTCATGGCAAAGCGGGCGAGGGCACGATTCAAGGACCCAGCCTGCGCGATGCGCAATGGATTCTGGAGCCGACGGCGCTCACTATTCGCAACGTGATTCGCGATGGTCGCCCGGGCACGGCGATGCAGCCGATGCGCGATTGGTATCGCGCCGATGAGATCGCGGCGGTAACCGCCTATGTCGCGGAACTGGCGCGTCAGGGCGGGCCGTCGGAGCGTGAGCCAGAGGGTCTGCACGGTCCGCTCGATTGGTGACACCAGGACGTCAGCGTTCGGCGCGAATCCATTCCAAGATGGTGCGCTGGCGCTCTTGATCACCGAAAGCACCGACTTGAATCGCGATGTCGACTTGGTGGCTGCTCATGCGCGTGGTGGTGATGCGCCATTCTTCGCCGGTGGCGAAGGTGCCTTCCAAAAGGCCGCGACTTCCGTCGAGCACATTCTTGGTCACCGTGGTGCCGTTGCGCTCCATCGCGCGCTTGGCGCGCGGGTGCTGCGTGGCGACGGTGCCGTCTACGGCGTCGCGGAGTGTCCCGCGAATGCCGGTCTTGATGTCCTTGAACACCGAGCCAATCGCCGGCGCGGGCGTCGTCGACGAAGGCGTTGAGGTCTCTGCTGACGCCAGCGCCGCACTTTTCGGGCTGACTCGTGCGGGCGGCGCGGTGCGCGTGGATGCGCTCTCAGGACTGGACGCCGTATCGCCGACGGAGGCCACAATGATGCCGGCCAGCGTGACGCCGACGACTATGCCGACGGCGACCTGCAAGGGACGCCAGCGCCACCAGCCTCGTGTCGTCCGCGGCTTCGATGGCGGCATGACGACCGTACCCGGTGCAGCCGTGAGCATGGCAGCGAAGGCCTGCGCGGTCGCTGGCCGCTGGGCTGGGTCTTTGGCCAGAGCCGCACGCAGCGCGATCGCCACATTAGCGGAGATCGCCGGATTGCATTGGCGCGGGTCGGGGGCGGGATCGTTGATCACCTGCGCCACCGTCGCCCACGGCGTGGCACCGATGAACGGCGGCCGGCCGGTGAGCACCGCAAAACCCGTCGCCGCCAAACTGTAAATATCGCTGCGTGCATCGATGTCGGCGGCGCCGTTCGCTTGTTCTGGCGACATGTACGCCGGCGTCCCCACCGCTTGTCCGGTCACCGTCATGCGATCATCGCCAGCGCGGCTGCGTGCGAGGCCGAGATCGCCGATCTTGGGCAGACCGTCGGCATCCAGAAAGAGGTTCTCAGGCTTGATGTCGCGATGCACCAGACCGGCGTCATGAATGGCCTGCAGGCCCTCGGCCGCCGCGCACAGCAGGCGCACCGTTTCGGCTTCGGACAGCGGCTTACCGGCGAGGTGATCATGCAGATCGCCGCCCGGCACATATTCCATTGCCAGATAGAGCCCGCCGTTGTTCTGCCCGGCATCGTGCACGGTGACCACGCGCGGGTGGTTGACCTTGGCCGCAGCGCGCGCCTCGCGCAGGAAGCGGTCGACATAGGCGGGGGCGCTGGCAACTGCGGCATCACCACCATCGCGGTGGTGGTGGGGCAGCTGCCCGCGGCGTGAGACGGCGCGGCTTGCGTCAGCGCGGCTTGGCGCACAGTCCGTTGGCCGACATCCGTCATCGCCCCAGCATGGCGAATCGCTGCGAAGACGGAAGGCCCCGATCAGCCCCTGTGCCCCGGCTCAGCCACCGCCGAGTTCGCGCCCGCGGGTTTCAGCCGCCTGGACGGCGCGGGTGATCAGGCCATCAAAATCAGCCGCGTTGATGACATCGAGGGCCGCTGCCGTGGTGCCACCGGGGCTGGTCACTTGCGTGCGCAGCGCCGCTGCATCGAAGCCGCTCTTGACCAAATATTCCCACGAGCCGGCACCGGTGGTGCCGATCAGCAGCGCGGCTTCGTCGCGCGAAAAACCCAAGGCCTGGGCGCCAGTCAAGAGCGCTTCCGCGAAGCGAAAGAAATACGCCGGACCGCTGCCCGAGATCGCGGTGATCGCATCCATGCGTGATTCATCGACGCGCAAGATGCGCGCGCAGGGCGCGAACAAGGCCTCGGCCAGGATGAGATCGGCAATGCCGGCGTTAGCGCCGGGGCAGATACCGACCATACCTTTACCGATAGCCATCGGCGTGTTCGGCATCGCGCGCACGACGCGGGGCGCGTTGCAGGTCGGGGCGAGGATACGTTCCAGCTTGGCTGTCGGCACGCCGGCGAGGATGCTGACCAGCACCCGTTTGGCCGACCACCCGCTCGCGAGATCCCCGGCCACCGCACTCAAGGCCTGCGGCTTAATCGCCAGCAGCACCACGTCGGCGTCGGCAATGGCGACGCGATTGTCGGCGACCGCCGTATGCCCGGCGGCGGCGAACTGGGCGCGCTTCCCGGCATCGGGTTCCGACACCATGATGGCCGGCGGCTGCGGCAGGCTGGCCAAGCCGGCGATGATCGCCGTCGCCATGTTGCCGCCACCGATGACGGTCACGCGGTCCAGGAGTTTCGGAGATTGGGAGTCGGGAGCCACCATGCGCGAGAGCGTGGACGAGAGTCCCGCACGTACAAGGGTGGCAGCGGAAGGCGCTTGGCCCCACACGGCGAGGTTGACACCATGGATACCGTGCCCGCGCCATCTGCCCTCACGAACTGCCTGCTGCTCGGCCTGCCCGGACCCAGTCACCACTTCGGTGCCTTGAGTCCGGGCAATGTCGCGTCCCAACAGCACGGCGGGCAACGCAGCCACCCGCGTGCGGCCGCCCTGCAGTGTCTGCAGCTGATGCACACCCTGCTCGGCGAAGGCCAGAGTGTTATCTTGGTGCCGCCACTGGGACGCCCGGATCACGACCTGCTCGAGCGCTGCGGTTTTGGCAGCGATCCCCGCGGCGCGGTGGTGCGCTGTGAGGCCGATGCGCCGCGGCTGTTGCGCTGGGCGTGGTCCAGCGCGGCGATGTGGACGGCCAACCTCGGCACCGTCGCGCCGGGCATCGATAGCGACGGCATCACGCGCCTGGTCGTGGCCAATCTCATGGCGACGCCACATCGCACGCGCGAAGCGGCTCCGCGCCTGCGTCAGCTGCGCGCGCTGTTCGCCACCGTGCCGCGTCTGCGCATCGAGGATCCGCTGCCGGCGATCAGCGAACTCGGTGACGAAGGTGCTGCCAACCATACGCGCTTCGCCATCCAGCCCGATGCGCCGGGCGTGCATCTGTTCGTACACGGTCGCAGCGAACGCCTGAACGTCGATCAACGGCCGCAGCGCCATCCAGCGCGGCAGACCTTGGCCGCCAGTCAGGCAGTCGCGCGCCGTCTGTATCTGCCCGAGCCACGTTGTCTGCACGCGCGGCAGCATCCCGCGGCGATCGACGCCGGGGCTTTTCACCATGATGTGGTCGGTGTCGGCGAAGGTGACCGCCTGCTCATCCATGCGTCCGCCTTGGTCGATCAGGAACGCGTTCTGCTCCAGCTGCGCTTGCTGGTGCCCGGTCTGCGCATCGCTCAAATCGAGGCGAACGAGCTGTCACTGGCCGCTGCGATCGCCAGCTATCTGTTCAACAGCCAAATAATCGGCGATGTGCTGATCGCCCCGCAGCAATGCGCGCAGGGACCGGCCGCGGCGGTGATCACGCGCCTGCAGCACGAAGGCTTCATCGCCCGCGCGGTCTTCGTCGAGGTGCACGAAAGCATGGCCAATGGCGGCGGCCCGGCCTGCTTACGTCTGCGCGTGCCGCTTGATGCGGAACAGCACGCGGCACTGCCTGCGGGCCTGTGCATGACGCATGAGCGAATCGCCGCGCTCGCCACGTGGGTCGATACCCACTATCGCGCCGAGCTCACGCTCAGCGACCTCGCGGATCCGACCTTGA
>CAYQAQ010000200.1:0-6201 GCA_964415495.1 uncultured candidatus Brocadiaceae bacterium
AGGGCGAGACAAACGATGAAGGGGCGCATCTACACATCTTTGCCCGCTGCGAACTCTCTGGCAAGACCGAGATTATCGATTGGTCTGGCGCACCGCCCTGCAATCGTGGCACGCATGCCCACGCCGCTGTTGCCCTTGTCGCCATCATCGCATCGCATCGCATCCACCGTGTGCCCCTCGCGGTGCAGGGACCCGATCTGGCTCTGCCGCCGCGCAAACGCCTGACCGCGCATGGCCTGGGCGCGGAACCGGTGGAATTGCAGAGGGTGTCACCCGGCGGCGATCAGCGATTCCTGCGGCTAACCATCGCTCTGGATCATCGGGGCGAGCGCCAGGTCGTGATCGCCGCTGCGGACGGAACACCCATTGGGGCCATGGACATCCGGTACGCTGCGCAATATCAGCCCTACGATCTGCCGCTACCGGCACACGTACACGGGACGTTGACGGTGCGCGTCGACGGCACGCCGCTGTGGGTGATTGTTGATGGGCTGCCCGCGGCGGAACCTCAGGTGTAGTGGAGCGAAGATCACAACGATCGCGAAGCGCTGGCGCTGGCACTCCTGGCCGAGCCGCAGTGTCAGCAAAATTTCTCGTGGAAAGATGGCTGCATCACCGATGCCTTGGTCGATCTCGGCCGCGCGACCGGGGACAGCCGATATGCCGCAGCGCTGACCATACGCGCACGCCGCTTCGTCAGCGACGATGGCCAATTTCGCTATGAAGATCACGTCAGCGAACCGCGCGAAAATCACTTCTACGGCATCGAAGGCGGCTTGTCAGTCGCCGCGCTGATGCATCAGCCGGGCGGCGCGCGCTTGCAAGCCCTCTTGCGGCAGTTCTGGGATACCGAGCGCACCAGGGCCGATGGTACCATCAGCGACGGTCGGCATCTCAGCACCGAAGGGAATTATTGCGTCGCCTGGCCGATGGCGCTTATGGCGCGGCGTGCCAGCGATCGTGACCTCGCGACGCGGGCGTGTTTCCAATTGCGCGTGCGACGCGATCGCATGCGGACGGGCGAGAGTCTGTGGCAATCGCGCAACGACGATGACCCCGGCCACCTTCCCGGCTGGGCGCGAGCCGTGGCGTGGTATCTGTTGGGATAGGCACGCACCCTGGCGGCCATCGAAGGCCTCCGCGCGTGGGACGCGGACTTGGTCTGCGAGTTCCAACGCGCCGCAGCGTGGGCTCAGCGCTGGCAGCGCCGCGATGGGCTGTGGGGTAACTTCATCGACGATGAGACCGCCGCCGTCGACACCTCGGGCTCGGCAGGCATTGCTACGGCGCTCGCTTGGGGTCAGGCGCTGGGCCTGCTCAGCAGCGACGCCCACGCGGCGGCGGCACGCGCACGCCAAGGCCTGCCCTCGTACCTGATTGCTGACGGCTGGCTGCGCGGCTGTGCCCAAGAGAAAAAAGGCGGCGGGCCCCTCCAACGTGGCACCTACCGCGTCTGTGCACCGTTTAGCCTCGGGTAGTGGGGACCGTTGCAGGCCGTGCTGCGTGATCCCTCCGTTCTCACCGTGCGCTGAAAGGCACCATCGCGATGATCGCGGAAGACCACTCCTGCTCGACCGCAACGATGGACCCGCCCACGCGACCCGGCATCATCCGCCCCCCATGAGCATCACGTCCTGCGCCATTACCCTCGCTGGTGACCTTCTGGTGGCTGCCAACGACGTCATTGAACGCCGCTGGCGTGTGCGCGACGGCGCGCTGATCCCGCTCTCGCTGCGGGTCGCTGGTCGGGAGTGGCTGGTTGCGAGCGACGAGCCCGGCAGCGTTCCGCCGCTGCCGCTGCACGGCACGCCGCAGCTGACGGTCGAACGGGCCCGGCGCTACGGGGTCGAAGCCGAGGGCCTGCATGGCGCGCTGCGCTGGGGCGACAGCGTGCTGACCATCAGCGTCTATCCCGACGTCGCCGCCGTCACCTTGCACTGGAACGGCATCGTCGATCCCGGTGCGCAGACGATGACCCACGAGGATGGCCCGACCGGAGTCGAAGCCAATACCGCCGCATCTGCCAAGCATCTGCCTGAGCGCGACCGCTGTGAAGTCTTGACCCTGGTTCCGCCGCATCTGCATCTGCACACCGTGCGTCTGATGGATCGTACCGACATACACGACAATCTCGCTCAGGTCGAGGAATGGCGGCTGGCCAGTAACGAGACCATCACGCGCCGCGGCTGCGTCTTTGCGCTCGAAGATCCGCTCACGCGCGCCGGTCTCATCCTGCTCAAGCACGCGCCCCTGCCCCATGCTCGGCCAGCACCGAACGCCATCGACCTGCGCTGTCAGCATCGCAGCATCGCTCTGCTCGGTCATGGCGCTGGTGATACCGGCAACGGCTATGCGTGGAGCGTGATCGGCTACCATGATGGCGCTGCCGGACGCTGCGTCGCCCTGCAGGCGCTGCAGCGCTGCGTCCGGCCCTATGTGCCGGGCCGTGATGGCCGCTTCCTGTCTAACACCTGGGGCGATCGCAACCGCGATGGACGGATCAACGAAACGTTCATCGCCAACGAGATTCAGGCGGGAAAGACGCTGGGCGTCGACGTGGTGCAGATCGATGATGGGTGGCAGAAAGGCATCACCGCCAATTCCGTCAACCGTGACCAAGGCGGCGTCTGGCTGGGCTTCTGGGCGGCCGATGCCCACTTCTGGAATGCGCACCCCGAACGCTTTCCGCGCGGATTAGCCAGTACCGCCGTTGCCGTCGGCACCGCCAACATGGGTTTCGGGCTGTGGTTCGCCCCGGACAGCGCTGATGATTTCGCCAACTGGCAACGGGATGCCGATGCGGTGCTGGGCATGCACCGCGAATGTGGCGTCAATTACGTCAAGATCGATGGCGTCAAAGCTCACACCAAACGCTCAGAAGCGAATTTGTGGCATTTCTTCCGCACCGTCCTGGAGGCGACCTCCGGCGCCGTCGTGTTCGACCTGGATGTCACGGCCGAAACGCGGCCCGGATATTATGGCATGATGGCCACCGGTCCCTTGTTCGTCGAAAACCGCTACACCGATTGGCACCGCTACTGGCCGCACGCCACTCTGCGCAATCTGTGGCAGCTGTCGTGGTGGGTCGATCCCACGCGCTTGCGCATCGAATTCCTCAATCACCTGCGCCATGCCGACAAATACGGTGACGACCCGCTCGCGCCGGCGAAATACCCGGCGTCCTATCTGTTCGCGATGACCATGATCGCCAATCCGCTCGGCTGGTTTGAAACCAGCAGTCTGCCACCAGCCACGGTCACCGAACTCGCACCCTTGGTCGCGCTGTGGAAGCAGTACCGCGATGAATTGCACGGCGGCAGCATCGTGCCCATTGGCGAAGCCCCGGACGGCACCCGCTGGACCGGTTTCAGCTCACAGTCGGCTGGCGTCATCCATCTGCTCGTCTTCCGTGAGCTCACGCCGCACGAAACCTTCGCGATCCCGCTCACCACCAGTGACTGGCACGCTACGGTGCTCTATGGTTCCGCCGAACTCACCGGCATGCCCGATCACCTCGCGCTCTCCCTCGCCGACCCACTCGGCTTCGCCTGGATCCGCTTGACCGCGATGCCGGGTTAACGCGCAGCGTCGCGTCGGAAACGCCCCGGCGGCATGCCATGAAAGCGGCGAAAAGCGGTGGAGAAATGCCGATCGTCCGCGAAACCCAGACGCTCCGCGATGGCTTTCAAGGGCAGATCGCTGGCGAGCAGCGCCTGTTCCGCCGCCTGCATACGGCGGCGGGTGACGAATTCTCCGGGACTCAAGCCAGCGTACTTTTTGAACAGCGCCTGCACCGCCGATACCGAGCAGCCCGCCACCAACGCCAGATCCTGCACACTGAGATCTTCGCCCAAATGGCGATCGATATGGCTGCTGACGCGGGCGAAGCGGGGATCATTGGTCTCGTCAAGGCGAGCGCTGTCGACCAAGTCGAGCAGACGCAGCAAGACCAAGGTCAGATGACTGCGTAATTCGACCGTCCGCAGCGCTGCCGACGCACGTGCTGACGGCTGCGCACAGATATCAAAGATCTGACGCACGCCGCTGAGCAAGGCCTCGCCATAGCGACCATGCACGATGCCGATCTGCCGTAGACGACGGCGCAAGGGTTCGTGATCGGCACTGCCCAGAAACGGCGACGCCAAGGCCACCTCGATGCGCAGCCAATAATGGGCACAGCGACTGATCGGCATCGGGCCGGTAGTGTGATCGACGTCTGGCGGCGTCGCGAAGAACTCGCCACCGGTGAGGGTGTAGGTGCGGCCCTCGGCCTGCATCTGCTTGGAGCCCTTGTAGCCCAGATACAGATTCACGCAGCCGGGCGCAAACGGCACCGCGAGCCGCGGCAGCGGCTGTTGGATCTCGGTACGCCCGATCAGCGCCAATTCCGGCAGGCTGGCGCAGGGTCGGCGATGGATGACGCGGCCGTCTTTCACGATTGGTGATCCCGAATGATGAAATTGCTGAGCATACGCGCGGCGCTAGAAGATTACTCTCATTCCGTGTCCCCCACAATCGTCAGGAATCCGACCATGCAAAGCGCCCCCCTTCTTGAAGCCAAGAGCCTAAAATACCGCTGGATCGCCGATTGGGCCAAGATTCCCGAGACCAATGGACACTCGCATCACGGCATCGTGGTCATGCGCGACGGCAACATTCTCACCGGCCATGCGCTCGAAGCCAAAGTGTGCGTGCTCTCGCCTCAGGGCGACCTCATCCGCGAGGTGGCAGTGCCGGTCAATGAGACGCACGGTCTGGCGCTCGCCGAGGAGAACGGCACGGAGGTCCTGTGGATCGCTGACGTCGGCGGTAAGGACCGTGATCACGGCGGCCCCCAAGTGGTCAAGGTCGACCTGACCACCGGCAAGCGCCTGGCGCGCCTGACCAAGGCCGACTTCCCCGGCTACGGCGAGAAGGACAACTGGTGTCCGACCGCGGTCGCCATCGATCCGGCCAATGGCGATGTGTGGGTCACCGATGGCTACGGCTCGTCGAAGACCCACCGCTTCAGCAAAGAGCTTCAGCATCAGCTCACCATCGACGGCACTGATGGTCTCGGCCGTTTCTCCTGCCCGCACTGGGTCTTCGTCGACCGCCGCAAAGGGATGAGCGAGATCTACATCGCCGACCGCTCCAACAACCGGGTGCAGGTCTACGGTCCCGAGGGCCGCTTCCTGCGCGGCATCGCCGAGGGTCTGACCACGCCATCGGTGTTCGCCAGTTTTGGCGAGTACCTAGTGATCGGCGAGCTCAAGGCGCGCCTGGTCATCCTCGATGGCAAGGATCAGATCGTCGGCTACCTCGGCGCTGGCCTGGAGCACGTCGCCAAGCCCGGCTGGCCCAACCGCAAAACCGGTGAGCAGACCATCACACCGCTGGCCGACATCTCGGTGGGTCAATTCAACTCGCCGCATGGCGTGTGCGCCGATGCGCAGGGCAATATCTACGTCAGCGAATGGCTGCTCGGCGACCGCTTCACCAAGCTGGAGCGCGTCAGCGCCTGACCTTGCCGCTGGGCGTCAGCGGCAGCTCATCGACCACGGTGATCGCCGCCGGGCGTTTCAGCGGTGCCAGTCGCGCGGTGCACCAGGCGGTCAGATCAGCCTGGGCGCCCGGACGCACTTGCACCTCGGCGACGACGTGCTCACCGGTGCGTGCATCGGCTGCGGCACGAACGCGCGCGGCAACGACATCGGGATGTGCCAATAAGACGGCTTCGACCTCGAGCGGAAACACCTTGAGGCCACCGACGTTGATCACGTCGGTACTGCGGCCCAGCAATTGGATGCTGCCATCGGCTTCTTCACGCGCGAGATCACCAGTGACGAACCAACGCCCCGCACGCAAGATCTGCGCGCGCGGACGCCAGGGCTCCAAATAAGCATCGAGAAATCCCGGTCCCGACAGCACGAGGTCGCCCGCTGTCCCGGGTGCCACCGGCTCACCGGCGGCATCATGAATGGCCGCGCGGTACTCCGGCGTCACCGCAAAGTGACCGACGGGTTCGTCGACCGCACCCGTTGAGAGCAGCGGTAAACCGCACTCGATGATGCCCAGCGCCTGCTGCACCGGGATACCGTGGCGTTCGCGCAGCAGACGCGCGCAATCGGCATCCAGCGCGGTGGTTGTCGATACCACCCGACGCAGGTTCGGCGGCAACGCACCGGTCGGCAATTCCGCTAACCGCCGCACATGCCAGGG
>CAYQAQ010000201.1:0-6199 GCA_964415495.1 uncultured candidatus Brocadiaceae bacterium
GGCAGCCTCAAGTTAGCCAATAATCCCTGGGATCGCGACGTCGTTGCGGGCTGCGGTCTTGATGCCCCTACTGCCGCCCGCGCCCTGCTCACCGGGATCGCAGATGCCCTGTCGCTACCGCTCCTGCGCGGCGATTGGACCGAAGCCGAGCTCGCCGCACGCACGCGCATCCGCCAGGAGCGCTACGATGATGACCGCTGGGTCCGCGACCGCCTCGGTCCGCGACCGTAATAGCGGAGCAGCGCCACGCATGCCAACCCGAAACCCGAAACTACACTTTCGGCGTGCCGCCCAAGGCCTTCACCTGCGCCATCAGCGACGTGATGATCGCCTGATCCGTGGCCGAGACCTCGGCCAGCCGCTGCTCCATGCTGTCTTTCCAGCCCTTAGCATGCACAACGGCGGCGCGGGCTTCGATCAGCAACGCCTTCATTTCCACGAGACGCGTCTGCGCATCGCCCACCGCCACGCTGGCGGCGACCGTGCTACGGTTGCGTTGTGGCTCGTGCTGTTTGGCCAGCGCGGCTTCGCGTGTTTTGGCTTCACCTAAAGCGCGTTCCAATCCAGCAGCGCGCACCTTGAGTTCTTCCAGATCGGCGGCGCTGTCGGTCAACCGCTTGGTCCACACCGCCGTACCTTCGCGGGCGCGAGATTCGGCGGTTTTCTTGCGTTCGCCTTGGATGTGTTCGACTTCGGCACGGGCCCGATCGCGTTCACCTTCGAGGCGCGCGGCGACCTGCTTGAGTTCCGCCAACTGGCGGCTGGTTTCGGTCAGCCGCGCCGTGAGCTGCGTTTCGCGTTCTTCGAGCTTCTTGCCGACCTGGCTCTGTTCGCCTTGCAGACGTTCAACATCGCGGCGCAACTTGTCGCGCTCGCTCGCGGCTGCAGTCGCGACGAGCTTGGTGCTGTCAATTTCGCCCTGCAACTCTTTGTGCTTGGCCTGGGTCTGTTTGATTTTTTCGTCAAGCTGCTGACGATCGCGTACGGCTTCGGCCTTGTGGCGATTCCACGCCTCACGCTCCTGAGCGGCTTGGCGTTCACGTGTTTCAGCGCCGGCTAGCTTGCCCTGCAGCTGTTCGATCTCGCGCGCCAGCTTGGCGCTGGCAGCACGCCCATCTTCAACGGCCTTGGCGATCGCGGATTCGCGCTCGCGTACGGTCTGGATGTGCGCGGCGACTTCTTTGCTCAGGCGGTCAATGTCGCTCTGACGTGCCGACACCGCGAGCTTGCTCTGGGCCAAATCGCGTTCGAGCGCGGCCAAGCGGCTCTCCTGCTGGGCCACTTTGCCTTCGGCGGCAGCCAATTGGCTGCGTGCCTGCTGTTCAGCATCGCGCAGGGACTGCAGCTCTTTGGCGAGGCCCTCCTGCATCTGCACTGATTGCGAAGACAGACTCTCGGTCGAGCGGCGCATCTCGTCGAGACGCGCGCGCGACTCGTCGCGTTCCTTCAAGGCCGAGGTCTTGAGCTGTTCTGATTCGGCGACCTTGCCACGGACCTGCGCCAATTCCTGATCAAGCGCCGCCGCGGCCTTGGCCGCTTGCTCGGCGGCCTGACGAGCGCCAACGCGCAGCTGTTCGAGCTGGGCCTGCAACCCGTCGCGCTCTTGCACCAGATGGACGTGCTCATGAGCGGTCGCGTCGATGCGTCCCACTGCAGCCGCAGCCTGATCGCGCGCGGTGGCCAGATCGGCGACCGCACGATCGCGCTGCTGCCGGGCTTCGGCGAGCTCGCGTTCGAGGCGTTCGCGCTGCTGCTTCTGCTGGTCGAGCTCCTTGACCAGGCGTTCGCGCTCACCTGCCAAGGGCGAGGTCTTGACCAACTCGCCGCCGAGCCGTTCGATCTCGCTGCGCGCCTGCTTGGCCGTGGCCTGCAACTCGTTGATCTGGCCCTGCAAGCGCGTGACTTCGCCGCCAGCATCGGTGACCTTGCGCTGCGCCGCATCTGTGGCGCTGCGCGCTTTGGCTTCGGCATCGACGATGGATTGCCGGGCAGCGTCTATGTCGATGCGCAATTTCGTGGCTTCGGCCTGGGCTTTTTGTGCTTCTGCCTGCGCCTGCTCAATCTTGGCCTGTGATTGGTTGGCGTGGGAACGCGCAGCGTGGGCATCCGCCTTAGCCGTCTCGCAGGCCTTCATCGCTGCATCGAGATCCGCCTTGGCTTGGGCCGCGGCGGCGCGCAAACGATCGGCTTCCGCCGCTTTTTCGCTGGCGACAGCCGTCGCTTGGTCGGCCTGGGTTTTCGCGGCCGCAGCGGCTTCGCGCGCCTGCTTGGCGTCGGCCTGGGCGGCCGCCAGTGCCGCAGAGGCCGCCGCTTGTTGCGCGGTCTCACCGGCACCACGCGCGGCGACTTCGGCCACCCGGAGGCGATCGATTTCGGCCCGGGCTTGGGTGAGGTCCTTGTCCAGCGCGACACTGCGTTCCATCGCTGCCTTAGCGGCGGCGCCGGTGCGCTCCTGTTGGGCTTTGGCAGCGGTCAGCGCGGCGGCGGCCTGTTCGGTCGCTGTCTTGGTTGCAGTGGCCTGCTGCTCAGCGGCGGTGCGCAATTCGGCGATCAGACGATCGCGCTCACTGATGGTCGCCGCGGCTTGCTGACGAGCGGCGTTCAGCTCCTGGGCGAGACGATCGGCGCTGGCCTTCATCTCTGGTTGCTCGCGCGGCGCGCCATCGGCCTTACTTGCCAATTCCTGAGCTTTTTCGTGCTTAGCGACGAAAGCACGGGTCTGAGCCAACTCTTCGAGGTTCAGCTCTTCACGCCGGTGCATCCAGGCGAACCACTCACGCAGCACGGCATCGGCGGCAGTGGTCAAGGTGGCGATCGGTGTTTGGCGATCCTGCACCGCTTCGCGCAAGACCTGCACGGTGATGGCCAGATCGTCGACCTTATCGCGGCCATCCGGACGGCCTTCCTGTTCGCAGTCGGCGGCCAAACGTTCGATTTCGACCACTAAACTGCGCACTTCGGCCTGGTCACTGGTGACCTGATCGGCGGCGGCTTCAAGCTCACCGCTGAGGCGAGTGATCTCTTCGCGCAGACCGCCTTCGGCGATTGCACCGGCCCGGGTGAGGGCATTGACCTGATCCTGCAAATCGGTCGCCCGCTGCCGCAGATCGGTCAGATCGCGATCACGCGCTTCGATTTCGGCGGTCAACGTCGCGGTAATCTCGTCACCGGAGATCTGATGCACCGAGGATTCAGCATCGGCGCGCGCGCGTTCCGCTTCTTCGAGCATCAGGCCGAGGCCCTTGATGCGTTCGACTGTCCGCACAATCCAGGCGTGGCTTTCGCGCACGAAACCGGTGGTTTCCGCCAAGCAGGCCAGGGGATTGGTTTCCGGGTAAACGCGCGCCTTGAGCGCGACCTTATCCGTGGGCAGGCCGACCGATTGCAGGCTGGCCTGCTCCATCTGGATCAGCATGGCGCGCAGTTCTTCAATGCCGGCGACGAGATTGGCAATGTGATCGCGCAGCACCGGGCTGTCAGCGAAGGCGGCTGCGCCTTGCAGTTCTTCGCCGAGGGTTTCGACCACCTGCGTCGCGACCTCAAGATCACGGAAAGGACTGGCAGCGGACTCTTGCGCCTTGGTCAGGAAGCGGGCGCCGAAGTAGTCGCGATCGATATCGAAGACCGCGCGGGTCAGTTTCCCGGATGCCGCCAGCTGCTGGACCATGTTGCGCCGCAACTGTGCCAGTTCGGTAGCAGGGTCATTGCGGCTGGGAGCAGAATCTGATGGGGGCATGCGGCGTCGTCCGTGACCACTCGTGATACGCGCAAGGCGCTGTGTGGAAAGGGACTTTGGGCGGCCCTGGCCGCCACTGGGCCCCTCGCAGGGCTACTCGGGGGCGCGGGCGGGGCGGAAATGTGGTCCTGCGGGGCGTGACAAGGGCTTGGCCTGAGCCTCGGCTGCGGCCTCTGCCACCCAAGCGGTGACGGTGGAAACCGCCTTCGCACGCTTACCCGGCTTCAAGCGGGTATAGACTCCATCTGGACCCATGACGCGCGCCTGCGTGTTGTCGGCCAGAGCGATGGCGAGCAGGCCTTGGAGGCGCTCTAGCAGACGCTCGTCCTCGATCCGCACTAAGCATTCTACCCGACGATCCAGATTGCGCGTCATCCAGTCGGCCGAGGCCATGGCCATCACCGGCCGGCTGGTCGCCGATTCCTGGTTCGCAAAGTAATAAATGCGGTGGTGCTCCAGAAAGCGGCCGATCAAAGAGCGCACGCGAATGGTTTCGGACATGCCTTTGACGCCTGGGCGCAGAATGCACATACCGCGCACGATGAGATCGATCTCGACGCCCGCCTGACTCGCAGCGTACAATTCATCGACGATCGGATAGTCGACCAAGCTATTGAACTTAGCGATGATACGCCCGCCCTTGCCAGCCTTGGCCAGTTCGGCTTCGCGCCGAATCCACTGCACGAAGCTGCTGCGCAGGGTCAGTGGCGCTACCGCCAAACGCTCCCAGCGCGGTGGCTCACTATAACCGGTGAGCATATTGAACAAAGCGGCGACATCGCGGCCAACCGCTTCATTGCAGGTGAAGTAACTGAGGTCGGTGTACAAACGCGCGGTCTTGTCGTTGTAATTTCCGGTGCCCAAATGCATATAGCGGCGGATACCATCGCTTTCACGACGAATAATCATCAGCAGCTTGGCATGCACTTTATAACCGACCAAGCCATACACGACGTGAGCGCCAGCTTCTTCCAAGCGGCGGGCCCAGCGAATGTTGGCGGCCTCATCAAAGCGCGCTTTGAGTTCGATCAGTACCGTCACCTGCTTGCCAGCACGCGCCGCGTCGATCAATGCCTGCACCAGCGGGCTATCGCCTGACACCCGATACAACGTTTGCTTAATTGCCAACACCGCCGGATCGGCGGCGGCGCGCTGCACCAATTCCACCACTGGACTGAAACTCTGATACGGGTGATGGAGAAGGAACTCCCCTTCACGGATACGCGCGAAGGGATCGGCCCACTGCTGCTCAGACGGATAGCGCACAACGGTCAGGGGCGGGTCACGTAAGCCAGCGCCATCGATCCGGTCACCAAGCGGAAACATCACGGTCAAATCCATAACACCGTCAACCGAGCACACATCCTCGTCGGGGATCTCCAAGGCCTCGCGCAACCAGGTCGCTACTTCCGTATCGCCGTCGGCAGGGAGCTCCAAACGGACAGGCGTACCATGTTCGCGGCTGGACAATTCCTGTTCGATTTCACTGAGCAGATCGCTCGCTTGTTCTTCATTGATGTCGAGGGTTCCATCGCGCGTAAGACGGAAGCGACACGAACCGCTGACGCGGTAGCCGGGAAACAGCGTACCCAGATTCGCTTCAACGATCGCATCGGTCAGCGCCCAGCGGCCAGGCTCACCCGGCAGCGCGACCAGACGCAATCCACCGGGAACGGATACCAAGCCATGACGCACGATACCGCCTTTGATCGGCTCAAGGCGAATGGCCACATACAGACTACGGTTAGCGAGCAACGGAAACGGACGAGCGGGGTCCACCGCCAGGGGCGTCAGCACCGGTTCCAGCTTATCGACATACAACCGACGTACCGCTTCGCGATCGATATCGCTCCACTGCGCGGCGCTGACAATACTGGTGCCGACCTGAGCCAGACGGGGTGCGACCTGATCGCGCCAGCACTGATACTGATCATCGACCAGTCGGCGCATCTGCAGGCGCACTTCAGCCAAATCCGCTACCGGATCACCGATGTAATCGGGCACCGATTCCGTGCCGGCGACCACCGCTCTGAGCTCGGCATAGCGCACCATCACGAACTCATCGAGATTCGAGCTGACGATGGCGAGAAATTTTGCGCGTTCGAGCAACGGCGTTGCATCGTCTTGCGCCTCTTCGAGCACCCGACGGTTGAAGGCGAGCCAACTGAGTTCGCGATTGATGTATTTCATAGAAATAAAGGTCCTGCGGCCTGCGGCCTGCGGCCTGCGTCTCGTCTGCTGCGTCTTACTCGGATACGTGTTCGTCCTTCAGCACGCATTTCACGAAGCTCACGCCCCACACCGTCACCAACCTGCTGCCACGTGACGCAGGACGCAGGACGCAGGACGCAGGACGTATACTCCAGGCCACAGGACGGAGCATCCAACACGCATGGCGCTGAGCATAGAGAAACCATCATGCGTAAACCGCGCATCATTCTTCCTCCCGCGGCACGACGACCA
>CAYQAQ010000202.1:0-6194 GCA_964415495.1 uncultured candidatus Brocadiaceae bacterium
CGACAACCTGGGCTGGACCCCAACCGCTCTCCGCGACCTGCAACTGGTGGCTGCCGACCACGCGTTTCTCGACACCGATGCGCGTGCTGTGCTGCGCGCGCAGCTGCGCGACGATCCGGGATGGCAGTCGAAGACACCACGACGCCACTGAGCGAGATCAAGACCTTCGCGCGTGCCATGCAGGACGTCGGCATTGCTTGCATCGTTGCGCCCTATGCCGGCGTCGGCCACGGGTTCTTCACGACTTCGCCGTATCTGTGGGCGACCATGGGTTTACTGGGCGATACCTTGGTCCGTCTCGGGTGAGTCGAGCAGTGGCAACCACTGCGGTGACGCAAGAGCGCCTCTGAGGCACCGTCAGAGCGGATCGAGCGACAGCAAGTGATGCAACCGCAGCTGGGTCAGCTGGATGTTCACCTGACGGTTCACATGCCGCAGGCTGACGGTCGCCGGCTTCGCCGCTTGCGCGAGTTGCAAGATCCAGGCGACCAACACCGAATTGATGTGCGGCAATTGTTCGAGATCGATGACCAAGGCATCGACACTCAGACTACGAATCCAGCTATAGGTGGCCGGCAAGGCCAAACGTTCGTTCCGCAAGGCTGACGCTTGCACGCGGACGAGGATCTCGTGTTCGTGACACGTGACCTGACATGAGAGGTCCTGCGCCATGTTCCCAGCCACCGCGATGAGCAGCCGATTAAGGCCACTCAAGCGCAGCAAGGTGCGTTGATCGTCGGTGCTCGCCTCAATGCGCACGCGCTCTTGCTCGGCTGGGCCGAGGGCCGCGATGAAGCCCGCATCGAGGCGGGTCACTGCGTCGCAGGCGATCACGATATGACTGCCGCGGGCGGCCTGTTCGAGCAAGGCCTGATTCCAGGCCGCGCGCGAGGGCACGCCCGGGCGAAGTTCCGTATAAGCAAACGTACGCGTCTCGGCCATGGTCAGGGTGCCACACTATGCCTGTGACCTGCGGCAACAAGCCAGTGGATTATCGGACTATGACGGTCAGGAATACTCGTACAGGCGGAGCATTTCACCGGGTCTTGCCCAACAAGGCTTTGCGTTGCAGCAGATGATAATACCGGCGACAAAAGCGGTGGGCCTCATCGCGGACGTACATCAGCAAGCGCAGACCCGGGTCACGCCTGGACAGCAGTACGGCACTGCCGTCACTGCGCACGATGGTCTCTTCACGTTTCGCTAATCCAACCAGGCAAGCCGGTTCCACCCCTTCAGCAGCACACGCGGCCAGTGCCGACGCCACTTGGCCAGCGCCACCGTCGATCAACAGCAGGTCTGGCAATGGCTGCCCTTCATCACGCAGCCGGCGCAGACGCCGGCCGACGATCTCACGCATCGCGGCAAAGTCATTGTTGCCAGGATCACCGTCGACGCCTTGGACCTTGAAGCGGCGATAGCCGTCCTTGTCTGGGACGCCGCCGACGAAGCGCACGCACGAGGCAACGACAAAGCTGCCTTGCAGATGTGCGATATCGATGCCTTCGATAATTCGTGGTACGGTGGGCATTCCCAGCGCCACGCGCAAGGACTCCAAACCCGCCACCTGATCGACCACCGGCGCGGCGCCATCATCGTAGTCACGCAGGCTGCCACGTTGCCGCAGCCGATCCAAGGCGCGGATCTGATCGCGTAAACGGGCGGCATCTTCGAAGCGGAGGTCGGTGGCGGCGACGTGCATGCGACCGGTCAGATCCTGAATCACCGGGCCGCGCCCACGCCCGGACAGAAAGGCACGCAAGGCACGAATGTCCGCGGCATATTCCGTCGCATCGATGCGCGTGGTGCACGGCGCGGAGCAGCGCTTGATATGCCAGTTGAGGCAGGGCCGAAACGAGGCGCGGCCGGGGTCCTCGGTGCGCAGATTGAGATCGCAGTTACGAAAGCGGAATACGCGCATGAGAAAATTGTACGCGCGATACAGATCCTTGGCCGAGGTAAAGGGCCCGACGAAGTCGACCTCCTTCTGATCACGATCACGAGTGCAATACACACGCGGGAATTCCTCGCGCGTTATCGCGATGAGTGGGAACTCCTTGTCATCCTTGAGCCGGATGTTCAGGCGTGGTTGCAGGTCCTTGACTAAGCGATTCTCGACCAGCAAGGCTTCGACTTCGCTGCCGGTCTCGATGCCTTCGACGGTGGTGGCCTCGCGGGCGATGCGCGACGTGAACGCCGAATGCCCACCCCGCCCTTGCACATACTGCGCCACCCGCCGCCGCAGACGTTTGGCCTTGCCGACATAGATCACGCGATCTTCGGCATCTTTAAACAGATAGACGCCCGGCGCATCGGGCAACGCGGCGATGGCGTTTTGCAACACGTTATCTGAGTCCGGAATGATCCGTCCTGCGTCCTGCGTCCTGCGTCCTGCGTCGGTCATGCGGTGATTTCCGCGGTGGTTGGGGTCAGCGTGTTCATGCCTGCAGCAATGGAATCGCTAAGGTTCCGAAGTCCTTACCACCCCCAAACATGCTCCATTTCCCGCACACAAGACGCAGGACGCAAGACGCAGGACGCAGAAAATTCAGCGAATCTCCACCGTCCCGCGATTCTCCCTCCACCACGTCTGCCAGGTTGCCTGCAGCAGCTTGCCATGATCGCGATGCCATACCGCCCACAGGCGCTCTTCGACGTCCAATTCCAGATTGTCGGATGACCGTTGGGGAACGGGCGGCAGTCCGGAGTCGGCGGTGGGTTCGCCAGCGGCGGGAATGGGGCGAAAGCCGGTCATCGCTTGCAGGACCTTGTGCGCGTAGAGCGCAACCAACGGCACGGCGTCGCCTGTTGCGGTAATCAGCGGCTCAACGGCACGACGGGTGCCGATGGAGCCCAAGACCTCGACCAGGCCTTTGCGCACGGCCCAATCGCCATGCGCGACCAAAAACTCGATCAATTGCGGTTCGATGCGCGAGCCGCGATTGGTCAACGACGCAACCGTCTCGCTATAGATCGCCATGCCTTCGATATCGGCCAAATCCTTGCCGCGCGCCAAGCGATCGACGTCCTTGGTCACCGCAGCGCGTTCGGCGTCGGAAAACGCCAGACGACCGCCGTCATCAAAGACGCGACTGCTTTTATTGGAGCAGGCGATGGCCCCACTCAGCACCACGAGACCGACGACCAGACAATTCCACAGATGACGCATGGGCGGACCCTAGCCCATGCGGGCAGCGGCTCCAGCAAAGAGCCGGACTTGGCCAGCTTGCTTGATGACGTACGTGCCCGGGGGTGCGAGCAAAGGTTCGCCATCCAACTGCAGATAGGCCGGCCGACGCAAGGTCACCGCTAGCGTGCGCACGCGCCCCAGGCGATGCGGACGCCGCTGACCGGATAAGGCCAATCCTAAGGCAATGCCAGAACCGAGCGCGAAAGCATCGCACCACCCGTCGTCAGCGCGAATGCCGCCACCGAGCTGACGGCCACCGGCATAACTAGGGATATTCAAGACCGCCAAGCTGCGCAGCCATTGCGGCACGCCCACAGCCGTCAGCAGATCGAGCTTCAGCCCCGGCTCTTGCAAACCCGAACTCGCATAGGCCAAGAGATTCGCCGCACGTGAGCGGAAGAACCACGGATGATCGGCGCGCAGACGATGAAAGCGCTCAGCGATGCGCGCATCCACACCCCAGCTGCAGTAATTATACCAGGCGCGCTGACCACGAGGCGTCTGGAGCAGCCAGCGATCCAAGGCGCGGGGTTGTGCTGTTGCCAGGGCGGCCCAGACCGCATCCAGCTGCGTGGTCAACGGCATGCCCGCGACGCGTGCCAAGTCGTTGCCCGTACCCAAGGGAATAACGCCGACGGGAGTCGTCAGCCCGGCCTGATGCGTCGCTTCCAAGACGGCGGCCACCGTGCCGTCCCCGCCGCAAGCGATCACACTTCCAGACTGCGACCCCCAGTGCTGCACCCACTCGGTCAGCGATATGGACGCCAAATCAGCAATGCGGTCTGTACCGACCCTCTTTCGCAAGGCGGCCAACAAGGTCCGTCCCTGACAGCCACCACTGCGGGTATTGACGATAAAGGCGCAATCAGCGGCATTCACGAGCGGCATCCTGGTGCGTCGTCGCGCTGCCCAAAGCCCCGAAGTGCCCACTTGGCCTGCCCTGAGAGGCACTCGTGGCGGGTGAGGACGAGTCCCTGGAATTGAGCACCACTCGGCTTGACGCTTGCACCGGCCATGCCTACAGTACGGCAGACGAGCCTTCCGCCGCACGGATGAAACTGGCGTGACCAAGCCCAGTTACGTTGCGCCGGGTTGAACCGATCGCCTCCGGGCGGGAGAACTGCGGGTGGAATCAGAATACGAACGCCTGCGCAAGAAGGTTGAGAACTACCCCTCGGCCTCTGCCTATAATCGCCTCGCCGAACTGGCGCGATTAAATGGTGACGATGGCGAGGCCGAACGGGTCTGTCAGCGCTGCATCAAGGAATTCCCCCGCAACGGTCAGTCATATGTGATCCTGGCGGAAATCAGCCTGGGTCGTGGCCGCAAAGACGAAGCGCTGGCGCAGCTGCACAATTCGGTCGAACGCGATGCGCGCAGTTACGCCGGTCACCGCATGCTGGCCGAAGTCTACACCAATGATCAGCAGCTGGGCAAAGCACTGCATCATTTGCGTCAGATCCTGGTGTTCAAACCTGGTGACCCGCAGGTGACGGCGAAGATCGACAAACTGAGTGCACACGCTGGCAGCAGTGCCGCCGCGCCGGCACCAGCGCGCAAGCCGTCGACCAACGCCTTTCGCAGCGGCAACGATGCGATAGCGAATGTCGCCATCACGCCCGGTGGCGTGCCGATCTTGACCGCCAAGGCGGCAGCGGCGCCGAACTCGCGCACCGCCTCCTTGCAAGCCTTGTGCGCCGAAACCGGCGTGCGCGGCGCGGTGGTTGCTGATAATCAGGGCCGCGTGCTCGTGGTGCATGGGATCGATGCCCAGGCCGACTTGCTCGCCGCGCTGGCAGCCGATCTCACCAGCTGCGCAGCAGAGATCTTAACGTCGCTGGGGCACAACCAGCTGACCTCGTGGATCATCGAATTCGATAAAGCTCAGATTCTCGCCTTCCGGCGCGATGCGGTGCTGACCTTGGCTATCCTGGCTGATCCCGGCGTGCGCGCAGCGCTGCTGGAACTCCGCGCCCGTCAGGTGCTCATCGATCTGGGAGCCGCGTGATGCAGGACATTCTCGACAAATTGAATCGCGTGCGCGGCGTTGGCGGCAGTCTGGTCATCAGTCCTGACGGGCTGCCGATGATCACCGCCCTGCGCCAGGGCACCGATGAGACCGCGATTTCCGCCACGCTCGGCAATCTGCTGGCAGCGGCGCAGCGTCTCGGTGAACAGCTCAATCTCGGCACGACTAAGGCGCTGCAATCCATCGCTAACGCCGGTGGCCTCCTGATTCTACCGGCTGGGCCAGCCTTTCTCGCTATTCTCATGGACCCCGCCGCTAACCTGGCGCTGCTCCAACTCGAAGCACGTCCTTTCGCTGAGCGCCTGGCTCAACGCCTGTCGCTCTGACACCCCGGAACCCTCATGGTACAGATCAATTTCGGCCAGCGTGAAGTCAGCTGCAAGATAGTCTTTTACGGCCCCGGCATGTCGGGCAAGACGACGAACTTAGAAATCATCCATCAAAAAGCGCCCAAGCAGGCCGTCGGTGAAATGGTGTCGATCGCCACCGAGACCGACCGCACGCTGTACTTCGACTTCATGCCCATGGATCTGGGACAAGTCGCCGGCATGCACACCAAGTTCATGCTCTACACGGTGCCGGGGCAGATCTACTACAACGCCACCCGCAAGTTGGTGCTGCAAGGCGTCGACGGCGTGATCTTCGTCGCCGACTCCTCGCCCGACAAAATGGCGGAAAATCTGGAGTCCTTCCAGAATCTGCGCGACAATCTCGCCGAGATGGGCTTGGCGGTTGAGGACCTGCCGCTGGTGCTGCAATACAACAAGCGCGACTTGCCGAATGCGCTGTCAGTAGCCGACATGAACGCCCAGCTCAATCCGCTCGGCGTGCCGACCTATGAGGCCTGTGCCCGTGATGGCAAAGGCGTCTTCGCGACGCTCAAGGAAGTCAGCCGCCTGGTTATCGAAAAGCTGAACCGTGATCATGCCCCGGCGGCCAATCGTCGCCGCACGGCGTCCAATTTAACTCCGGCCG
>CAYQAQ010000203.1:0-6181 GCA_964415495.1 uncultured candidatus Brocadiaceae bacterium
GTGGTGGCGATTACACCTGCCCGGCGCAGCGCTGCACGGCATTCGTACGCGGCGAAGCTGGCGCGGCGGTGGAACGCAGCTCCTATGCCCTCGGCGTGCGTCCCGGTCGCATCGATCGTTTATTGCCCGCGGCAACGGTGAAAGCGATCGCCGCTGCGTTGACTCATTTCGAGCGCATCGTACCCGGCTTTCTCACCCGCGGCAGTCTGGTCGGCATTGAGACCCGCGTATCGAGTCCGGTCCGTTTCGACCGTGACGAAGCGACGTTGGCGTCATCGCTGCCGGGATTGTATCTGGCGGGCGAAGGTGCCGGCTATGCTGGCGGCATCGTCTCGGCGGGACTCGACGGCTTACGACTAGCGGAAACCATTCTGACCGGGATTCCGGCCAAGCGTGAACGGGCCGCAGCGTCAGTAGACTGAAATGATTGCGACGTTCCCGGTGACGTTGTCAGTCAGCACATAGCCGAGGGCGCCCGGTGTACTGGCGACCAGCTCCAGCATTTCCTTCTCATCACGCGGTAGGTCATCAACATGGTCTATCTCATCCGCCGCTTCGAAGCCGCTGCGGATGCGCCGTAAACACAGCAACCCTGGGCGGTTGGCCCAGGGTTGCCGCAATGCGTCACGTGCACGAGCAGATCAGGTCGCAGCGTCAGCAGCCGGAGCCGCTTCAGCCGAAGCCTTGCGCGCGGCGAGCGCCGCGGCGGTCTCGGCCTTGCGGGTTTCCTTGACCTTCTTGGCATGCTTTTCAACGGCGCGACGGCTGGGGGCGACCCAGGTCTTGCCATCACCCTTGGGGGTCTTGCGCTTGGTCTTGGGCTTGCGGACTTTGGCCGGCACTGCGTAGCCGTTGAGCTTAAGGATCGAGGCGACAGCGTGGCTCACCACGGCGCCTTGACCGACGTAGGCCGTGACCTTCTCGATCGCGACTTCGACATTCTTGTCGGCGCGCAACGGATCGTAGAAGCCCAGGATCTCATTGGCCTTGCCTTCGCGGTGGCAACGCTTGTCGATCGCCACGATGCGGAAGTAGGGGCGGTGGAGACGGCCGATACGGGACAGACGGATCATCAGGGACATAGGATTCCAACCTTTGGGGTGGCGCATTATGGAGGCCTGATCCGGATGGCAAGCCCTAGCCGGGCCGGGGCCCGGCGTCCTAGGTCCTAGGTCGGGATTGCCCATGCGGGGTGAAATCGGCCTACCGGACGTCCGGCGACAGAACGACCTAAGGGCAGTGCCTTACATGCCGGAGGACCCAGGACCTAGGACGCCGGGGCACCGGCCCCGGCCAACGTTAGTTCGGCTTCGCCAACCTCTGCGCCAACGAATGAATGGCCGCCTCACGGGTCGGATGGATGCGGAAGACCTTGTCGAAGCGGGTTAGGGCGAAGATCTCGCGCAGGGCGGGGGCGAGGACACCGGCCAGGGCCATGGCACCACCGCGCTCCTGGACGTCGCGCAACTTCTGGACCAAGGGCCCGAGAGCCGAGGAATCCAGGCTGATGACGCCGGTCAGGTCGACCACCAATGCGTTCATGTCGGCGGTCGCGGCGAGGAACTCGTTGGCGAAAAACCGCCGGACGAACTCCTGATTGGCCTTACCGCCATCGTCGAGGTGAAATGCGACCGCATGCACGCCGTCGTGGATGCTGTGGACTAATTGATGCGGATCGATGCTCACACGCGCGCTCCAGCATCCGGGGATCGGACGCTTTCCCGCCATTGTGACGCCGTTCTCACGAACACGCAACGAGTTTATTGGAGGCTGGAGCAGGCTGGAGCAGGCTAGGGCGGGTCTCGAGGCCGCCTCAGCCCAGCTGATGGCGCAGCAGCTTGCCCAACGCGTTGCGCGGCAGCGCCGTGACCCAGGACCACTGGCGTGGGCGCTGATGCGGGGCGAGGTGATCGTGACACCACGTATCCAGAGCGCCGGAGTCCGGAATCGGTCCGCTGGCGACAGCGGTAGCGACCGGCAGCTGGCCCCACGCGGCATCGGGGCGCGGATGCACCGCGACGTCGGCGATGGCGGGATGGCCGAGCAGCACCGCCTCCACAGCAGCCGGGCTTATCTTCTCGCCGCCACTGATGAAGAGGTCATCGATCCGCCCCAGAACGGTCAGCAGCTGCGCTGACGCGTCGTACCGACCGAGATCACCCGTCATCAGCCAAGCATCGTCCGGATCTGACGTCTCATCGTAGCCCGCACAGCGGCCCGGCCCGCGCACGCTGATGGTGCCAATTCCATCGCCATCGGCGTCAGTGATGCGGGCTTCCCAGCCAGCGATGAGCGGCATGGCCACCGCGTCGCTGTCATCGCGCTGACACGCCAGCATCGCGCAGGTTTCCGTCAGTCCGTAGGTGCGCAGCACGCGCGCGCCATGCGCCCGCACCGCCCGCGCCAGGCCATCGCCGAGCGGCGCGCCGCCAATCACCACGCGCGGACGCTGCGGTAACGCCACACCCTGCGCGACCACGCGGTGCAGCAAGGTCGGCACCAGACTGGCGGCATCGACGTGGGCGAGATCGGCAGGATCGAAGCGTCGCAAGAGCAGCGGCGTGCCCGCACACGCTGCGCGTAACGTCAGTGCGACGCCGCCCGCATGATCCAGCGGCAAACACGCCAGCCAGGTTTCTCGAGGATGCAGCGCGAGATGATCAGCAGCAGCCTGACACGCGGCGTGCACGCGATCCCACGGCAGTCGCACCCGACGCGGCACACCGGTCGTGCCGCTGGTGTGCAGCAGCAGCGCACCGCCCGCGGCCGACGACGTGGGCAGGGGAGCCTCGGCGAATGCGGTCGGTAGCGACGGCAACCCGCGCCCGCCCGCAGCGGCCGTTTGCGCAGCACGCGCCGCATCGGGTTGCCGGTGATGGATGAGGACCAATTCCAGCCCCGCAAGAGCAGCAGCTTGCAGCAGACTGATCAAACCGGGGCTGTTGGGTGCGCTGACGCAGATGCGATCACCCGCAGCGCAGCCCTGCTCCCGCAGCCACGCCAGCGCGCCGCCGACGCCGGGCAGGTGATACGACCACGGCCCCGGCGCGCCCGCGCGCGGCACCAGCAGGTCGTGGCTCACTGGCGCGCAGCGCCTGACAAAGTGCCTACGCCCAGGCCAGCGGAATCGGGCATGATGATCGCCCCGCGCGTCGGCCGCAGCGGCGTGGCGGTGAGATCCGCCGCCATCAGGCGGCCGGTCGCCAGGCCCTGCGCGCGACGGCTGAGTCCCAGCGCGGCGGCCATGTGCGTTGCATGCGCGCGACCGACGCAGCCGTCGATGGCCGAAGTCAGAATCACATCGAGCCCATGCGATGACGCCAACTCGGCTGCTTGACGCGTGGGCCGCCAGCCGCCGAGAAACATCGGCTTCAAGCACACCAGATCGACCGCTTGCGCCGCCGCCAAGCGGGCAACATCGGCGGGTTGGCGGATGGCTTCATCCGCAGCGATCAACACGCCGGTCGCCTTGCGCAGTAGGGCGAGTCCTTCTTGATCATCAGGATGAATCAGCTGTTCGCAGAATTCGAGCTGCTGATCGCGCGTCGATTCCAAAAAGAACTGCGCCTGCTTGCGATCCCAGGCACCGTTGGCGTCGACGCGAATCGCCGCATCAGGTCCGACCGCCGCGCGTAAAGCGCGCAGCCGTCGGGCATCAGCGAAGACATCGCCGCCGATCTTGAGTTTGAACGCGGTGTAGCCTTCGCCGACGCGCTCAAAGGCGACGCGCTCGATATCGGGCAGTGAACCGCCGATGAGCGCGTTGACCGGCACGCGCTCCAAGCTGGGGCCGCCGGCCAAACATTCCGCCACCGTCTGGTCTTGGCGCTGCGCCAGCAGGTCGATCAACGCACCTTCGACCGCACTGCGCGCACACGGCGTCTGGGCCAGCAGCCGTTCGCAGCGACCGAGCGCCGCGTCCGGGCGACCGCGTTCGAGCCAATTCAAAATGAAGGTCTCATCGAGGATCGGCAGTACCTGACCGAGCACCTCTTGGCAGGTCATCGGATCTTCGCCACCGAATGCGGGCAGGGGGGCGGCCTCGCCCAGGCCAACGCGGCCGGCCTCGTCTTCGAGCGCCACGACCCACACCACGCGACGGGTGATGGACCCATGCGCGGTTTCGAGCGGGTCGATCAGAGGGAGCAAATGTTCAGTGACGGTGACTCTCACGGGCCTGCCAGTGTGGCGAGCACCAGGGCCGCCGACAAGCCGCAGCCGAGTTGCAGTGCAGCTGCGCGTGCCAGATACCCATTCAGCGCCGCCCCGTTGGTGCGCGCGACCCCGTAGCTCAAGGCCGCGCCGCCTACGCCCGCCAGGACGGCTGGCAGCGCCAGCCACGGCTGCCAGGCCAGAGCCGCTGCGGTCCACAGGACGGTGGCCCCCGCGTGCAGCCCAGCGTAATACCAGCGCGTCGCGCGCTCGCCCAAGCGCACCGCCAGCGTCCGCTTGCCGACGCGCGCGTCGCTGACCACATCGCGCAGATTATTGACGCAGATGATGGTGACCGCCTGCAGGCCGACGGCGGTGGCGATCACCCACCACTCGCGCGGCAGCCCGAGCCACCATGCATCGCTGGTGCCCATGCCGGGTGCAAATGCGAAGCGCACACCCTCCGGCACTTTGCCGAGAATCGGCGCGACTTGCACCCACGCGGTGCCCAACACCGCGAACCAGCCGAAGAACACCAGCACGAATGCATCGCCGAGGCCTTTGTGCGCGAGCGGAAACGGCCCACCCGTGTAGGCCAAGGCGCATACCAAGCTGACCAGCCCCAAACCGAACACCGGCCAGCCGCCGCGCAGACTCAGCCACAACCCAACCGCGAGCGCCAGCGCCAACACCACGCCCGTGGCGATGAACAATGCGCGTGCGCTGATCAAGCCGGCCGCCACTGCGCGCGTCGGCCCCAGCCGATCCGGCCCATCGGCACCGCTTAAGCCATCGAAGGCATCATTGGCAAAATTCACCGCGACCTGAATCAACAGCGCGCCGATGAGACAGCCGAGCCAATGCGGCCACGAAAACACGGTGTTCGTCGCTAACGTCAAGCCACCGCCCACCAGCACCGGCACGATGCCGGCTGCCAGGGTCTTGGGTCGCGTGGCGAGCAGCCAAGCGCGGACGTTCATGGTCTTGTCCGACCACAGAGACACCGAGAGCACAGGGGGCCACAGAGCCGCGGCGAGAGGGAGAGCAACGCGGCCTTCCACAATCTCTCCTCGGTGGCCCTCTGTGCTCTCGGTGTCTCTGTGGTCGGATGAACCCAGGTCATAAGCATCACGGAAGTCGTGGAAACTGACCGAAATCAGGTTTGCGTTTTTCCAAGTAAGCGCGGTGGCCCTCTTTGCCTTCTTCGGACATGTAGAACAGCAACGTGGCATTGCCCGCGAGTTCTTGCAGGCCGGCTTGACCGTCGCAGTCGGCGTTGAAGGCCGATTTCAGGCAGCGCAGCGCCAGCGAGGAATGCTGGAGCATCTCATCGCACAGACTGAGCGTGCGTGCCTCGAGTTCCGCCAGCGGCACCACGTCGTTGACCAAGCCCATCTCACGCGCCTGCTGCGCGTCGTATTGGCGGCAGGTGTACCAGATTTCGCGCGCCTTCTTTTGGCCGACGATGCGCGCGAGATAACTCGCGCCGAAGCCGCCGTCGAAGCTGCCGACCTTGGGGCCGGTCTGACCAAAGCGGGCATTGTCGGCAGCGATGGTCAAATCGCACACCACGTGCAGCACATGGCCGCCGCCGATGGCCCAGCCTGCCACCATCGCCACCACCGGCTTGGGGCAGGAGCGGATCTCCCGTTGGAGATCCAGCACATTCAGGCGCGGAATCGCGTCGCCGTCCCGGCCACCGACATAGCCGCCGTGCTGGCGCACACGCTGATCGCCGCCCGAGCAAAACGCGCGGTCCCCGGCACCAGTCAGCACGATGACGCCGACGTCGCCGTCGTCGCGCGCGTGCTGCAAGGCATCGCGCAGCTCTTGCACCGTCTTCGGCGTGAAGGCGTTGTGCACCTCGGGACGGTTGATGGTCAGCTTGGCCACCGCGCCGTGCGCACGGTGCTGGTGCTCATAACGGATGTCGGTGTAGCCGCGGTCGATGGCGACCCACGCAGGATTATTCGCAAGAGATTCGTTCATTATGGAATGCCGTTCGAACGAGGTTATACTCGACCACAGG
>CAYQAQ010000204.1:0-6158 GCA_964415495.1 uncultured candidatus Brocadiaceae bacterium
CACAAGCTGTGCAGACCGTACCCGGCCAGCATGGCGACGACCACAATGTACAGGCTGGCAGCCGCAATGGTCAGCGTGGCGATCAGACTCATGGCATCGTGGACAGGTTGAGATTCCAATCGTAGGAGAAGAAGCTGATCTTCCCACTCGCATCCAAATGAGCGCGCACCGCCGCAGTCGCGCGTGGCGCGAGGAAGGCCGCCACGCCACCACCAGCGGTGAAATCACTGCTGAACCAATCGAGGATGGGATTGACCTGGAGGCGCTTGCCGTCGAGGCGTACGTGGTAGGGACTCTGTGCGAAGCGGGTCGACACCGCCTCAAGTTGCGCTTCCAGAGTGGCAGCGCGGAAGGGTTCGGCGATCAGCGGCGGACAGGAGATCGACGCGCAGTTCACGGCGAAATGGATGCGTGGTTCGCCGAGCGGGCGGATGATCTCGTGTTCGATGGCATCCAAGGAGTGCCAATTGCCCGCGACCTCGAACGTGTATTTCTTCCACACGCTGGTGAAGGTTGATCCGGCATTTTTGATGCTCCAAGAAGCCCATTTCGTCTGATCCGCCGGCAACTGGTCAATGACCAGGGCCAGCGTCAACGCATTATAGGCATTGATATAGAAGGCCAACTGCTCGGCGCGATCGGTCGGTTTGGCGGCGCGGGCGAGTTGGACGCGGTAGCGATCGAGATCGGCGCGATCGGCGCGCAGGGCGGCGTAGTCGACGCCGTCCACCTTGGCCACGCGAGCCAGAACGCCGGCGAAGAGGGCATGGTCGGCGTCGAGGGGTGGTGCGTCGACCGTTGGCGTCGCCACTTGGCTGCCGAAGGCGAAGGAGGTGGAGAGGGCAATCATCGCCACCAAAACGACAGCGGTGATCGGTAGGAGTTTGATCATGTTCAGCTCGCGAGGGCACCGGTACAGCTCGATCCACAACCGGCGGTGCAGGCCAAGCAGTGGGAGCGGGTGGCGATCGGGGCGTGGAGCAGATCCTTGGGCTGAAGATCCCAGAGATAGCGCGGGGCGCTTTGATCACCGAGGTCAAGTCCGAGGGCGAGATTGAAGTCGCAATCGAAGAGCCGGCCGGTGTGGTCGACACTGAGTGTCGAGCGGCACATCAGATGGTCAAGGGTGGCCGGGTTGTAGTGCGTGCGCAGCAGCTCTTCGTAGGCTTCCAGACGGCCTTTGGCGAGCAGGAAGCGGCGGAAGCGGGTGATGGGCACGTTGGCCAGACACCACACATCAGTGAACTCGATATCCCAGTCGTCCTTCAGGCGTTGCCGATAGGCCGCCTCAAGACCCGACTGCGCGGGCGGCAGGCTCGCGCCACCGGGATTGTAGACGAGGTGCAGAGGCAGGGCCGGGTTGCGACCGTAGCCTGCCGCATTCAAGCTTTGGAGGCCGGCAATGGAGCGATCATAGGTGCCTTTGCCACGCTGCCGGTCAACGTTGTCCGCGAGATAGCAGGGCAGGCTGGCGACCACCGCGACCTGCTGCGATGCGAGGAATTGCGCGAGGTCTTCCTGGCCGGGTTCGTCGAGGACGGCGAGATTGCAGCGGTCGATGACATGGCTGCCCACTGCGCGCGCGGCCAGCACGATAGCGCGGAAGCCGGGGATGAGTTCCGGCGCGCCACCGGTGCAGTCGACCACCGCCGGGCGATGGGTGGTGATCCAGGCGATGATTCGCTCACGCACCTCGGGAGTGATCATCTCCGTGCGTTTGGGGCCAGCCTCGACGTGGCAGTGCGTGCAGGCCAAATTGCAGTAGCGTCCGAGGTTGAGCTGCAAGGTCGTCAACGTGGTGCGCCGCAGGGGACCTTCCCAGGGAAGGCTTTGCGGATCGCCAGCAGCAAGAGAGGAGGTGGTAGGCATAATCATCGGATCAACGCTCCAAAGGTATCAGTGTTGGGTGCTTGGCGAATCGGCGCGGATGGGAACGATGCTGCGGATGCCGGACTTGGGTGTGCTGATCCCGACCCTGAATGAGGCCTGCATGATCGGCGGCTGTCTTGATCGTCTTGCGGCGCATGCGGCGGTGCTGATCGTCGATGGTGGCAGTGCCGACGCCACGGTTCAGGTGGCTCGTGCCCATGCCAACCGTCCGCCAGTGGTGGTGGTGGCCGGTGGGCGGCATCGCCAGCTCGATTATGGCCTGCGGCAACTCGATTGCGCCTGGGTGCTGGTGCTCAGCGCCGACGCCCGCTTGCGGCCCGGTGCTCTGGAGCGCGTGGCTGAACACTGCCGCCACCTGCCGGGACCCGCTGCCTGTCTGCGGCTGCATCCCAGCGATGCCCATGCCTGGCATCGCGTGCGGGCGCGCTGGTCGGCGCTGCGCAGTCGGTGGTCGGCCGTGGCTTACACCGATCAGGCCCCGCTGTTCCACCGCGCGACCGCGCTGGCAGTGGGATCCTTTCGCGATCACGGCACCTATGACACCGCCGACCTCGCACGGCGCCTGCGCCGCCATGGTCCCTTCACCGTACTCCCCGAGTCGGTGGTGGTATCGTGCCGGGAATACCGGACCAGCTTCTGGGCGACGACGCTTACGCATCAGCGCCACCGCTGGCAGCACTGGCGAGGACATGAGCCGAAACATCAAGGCGCTGCGAGCGCAGATACGCCGCCACGTGTGGATCGCTCTGACTCGTGAGCGCACCGCCCGTATCCCCGGGCCACAGCACCACGATGGTATCAGCGAGTCGGCGCGCCTGGGCGAGATCATGCGTGACCAGCACCACCGTGAAAAACCCGCGTAGGCTGGCGATGAGATCCTCGACCACGGCGGCGGCGAGGGGATCAAGGGCGCTGCACGGCTCATCGAGCAGCAGAACCTCCGGATCGAGCGCGAGGGCGCGTGCCAGGCATAGCCGCTGCTGCTGACCGCCGGAGAGCGTCGTGGCACGCTGGTGCAGCCGGTCGCGGACCTCAACCCACAAGCCGACTTGGCGCAGCGCACGTTCGCAGCGGGCGTCCAAAGTCGCACGGTCACGGATCCCGTGATCCCGCAACGGCACCACCAGGTTGTCGCGGATGCTCAGCGGAAAAGGGACCGGCTGCTGACTGATCAGCGCGAGGCGGCGGCGCAGATCGGCGACGCTCAAATTGCCTGCCCGCACATTCTGCCCGCGCCATGTCACGCTGCCGTGTACCTGGCTGCCGGGAATCAATTCATCGAGCCGATTGAGGCAGGTCAGCAGACTCGACTTGCCGCTGCCCGAAGGCCCGACGATGGCGGTGATGGCACAGGGCGCGAAGCGCAGCGTGACGTTGCGGAATGCCCAGCGGCTGCCATACGCCAGGCCGAGTCCGTCCACCGCGAGTCCGGCGCAGGAACCGGTCGCACACGTTGCGCCGGCTTGCCATGGTGTGGCGCTCATGACGTGCTCCGCTGGGTCCGGGCCATCAGCCACACGGCGATGCCTTGGGTGAGGGCGAGGATGGCGACCAGGACGATCGCACTGGCGGCGGCGGCAGCATCGCCACCAGCGACATTCATCGCCAGTTCGTAGATGTGCACCGCGAGCACCCGACCCGGATCGCTGAGCGCCTGCGGCCAGCGTTCCGAGGCCCCCGCGGTGAAGAGCAGGGCCGCGGTCTCGGCCAAGGCCCGCCCCAGACCCAGTGCGATGGCGGCGATCAGCCCCGGCATGGCGATCGGCAGCACGATGCGCATCAGCGTGGTGGTGCGCGACAGGCCCAGGGCCGCCGCCGTCGTGGTGAGATCGTCCGGCACCGCACGCAGCGCGCTCTCGCCCAAGCGCACCACCACCGGCAGCACCATGACCGCCAGGGTGAGCCCGCCGCTGAGCAGCGAAAAACCCAGGCCCAGCCAATCACCGAAGACCAGCAGACCGAACAAGCCGATGACGATCGAGGGAGCGCCAGCCAGCACATCGAGGCTCCCGCGCACCGCGTTGGCCCAGCGACCGCGGGCGTGCGCCAGTGCCACCGCGGCCGCCAGCGCCAGCGGCACCGCCGTCGCCAGGGCGATGGCGAGCACCAGAGCGGTCGAGACCAGCATTGGCGCAATGCCGCCCGCGCGACCCGCGCGCTGCGGCACCTGGGTGAGGAAGGCGACGTCCAGCCGCGGCCACGCGGTCACCACGAGGTCGCCGATCAGCCAGGCGAGGACGCCGATCGCGAGCGCGGTCGGGACGCTGACCGCGGCGATGAACAGGCGATCCGGCCAAGCGCTGCGGTGCAACTCACGCATGTGGCACCGCCTCTGCGGTCTGGGTCCAGCGCCGAGTGGCGAGCAGGACGCCGATCACCAGCAGCAGGCTGAGCCCACCCAGCGCGAACAACAGGCGCAGATGCTGGCCGCTCGCATAGCCCATCTCGAGCGCGATGGTGGCGGTCAGGGTGCGCAACGGATCGCCGAGGCCGCTCGGGATCTGCACGACATTGCCGGCGACCAGCAGGATCGCCATGGTCTCGCCCAGCGCACGCGCCAGCGCCAGCACGCCGCCCACGACCAAGCCGCGCTGCAGAGCCGGCAGCGCCACCGCGCGGAGTGAGCTCCATCGCCCCAGACCAAGCGCGGCAGTGGCGCGGCGCAGGTCGCTGGAAATCGTGCGCAGATGGGCATCGAGACTGATCGCCACCGTCGGCGTCAGCATCGCCGCAAGCACCACGCTGGCGGCGAGCCAACTCGTGCCCGGCGGTGACCACCGTCCGAGCAGCGGCACCACGGCGGTCAGGCCCCACAAGCCCCACACCACCGAAGGGATGCCAGCGGCGATCAGCAGCGCGACCCGCAGCGGCGCCGCGACGCGAGGGGGCAGCAGCCAGGCGCTGGCGAGGGCGGTGGAGGTACCGACCACCAAAGCCCCGGCGAGCGCGAGCAGGGCGACCAGAATGGTGCCGGTGAGCAGCGCCAATGCGCCGAACAGGTCCGCGCTGGGTTGCCACGTCGTGCTCGTGAGCAACGCGCCTGCACCCGGGCCCTGCAGGGCTGGCAGCGCGTGCGCAAGCACCACTGCGGCAACGGCGATCAACACCATGCCAGCCACCAACCCGGCCGTGGTGGTGAGGACGGTCAGCCCGACATCAGCGCGGCGGCGGGACAAAACCCAGCTCCAGGATCAGATCATCGACGGCGGGCGATTGCGCATAGGCGAGCAGGTTGGTGACAGCGGGCGACGGTGTATCGCGTGTAATCAGGATCAGCGGCCGTGAGAGGGGCCAATCCCCGCTGCGCAAGCTGGCCACTGAGGGCACCACGCCGTCGAGGGCGAGCAAGCGGATGGCGACGCCATCCGCGAAGGCCGTTTCCGCCGCGCCGATCGAGACATAGCCCAGGCTGTCGCGATGCGCGGCCACGGTCTTGATGCCCTGGGCATTATCGCCGATCACACTGCGGGCCTGGATGCGCGCCGGTTCAAGACCGAAGTGGGCGCAGAACAGCTCCAACGTCGAGCGCCCCTCAGCCTTGCTGACGATCAGGGGCGTGGCTTCGTCGCCGCCGACTATCGCCCATGAGGTGGCCGTGCCGGTAAACAGATCGATCACCTGTTGCCGGCTGAGGTCGCGCACGCGTTGCTCGTGGTGAGCGATGACCGCGATGCCATCAAGGGCGATGACGTGCTCGAACAGGTCGTGCTCATCGCTGCGCAAGGCGCGCGAGGCCATGCCGAGGTCAGCGCGCCCCAGGCGGGCATCGGTGATGCCCCGCGTGCTGCCGCCAGTCTGTACGTCGATGCGCAGAGTCGGATGCTGCGTTTCATAGCGCCGGGCGATCTCTGCCATCAACGGTGCGACCGTGCTCGATCCCGTCAGGGTCAGGCGTTCGGCGGCGCTCACCGATGTGAGCAGCAGGACCAGCAGCAACCCGCGCATATCAGCAGCAGGTTCCGGGTGCGCAGCAGGCCTGGGCCGGTTGCCAATCTTCAGGAAGTTCGCCGTTCTTGGTTTCGCGCGGATGGCGCACGCGCGTGCCCTCGCACGCGAAGGGACCCTGCTCGGCCTCAGGAATCGCCTGATAGGGGGGCAGGCCGATCACTTGTTCGACATAGGGCGCGCTGGTCAGCAACCGATAGGTCTTGGCGCACACGGCAACGCGCTCACCACGGCGGAAAACGTGGCCGTCGTCGTCACGCACTTCGCTCCATGGGCCCGGATAGAGGATGGCATGGTTGCCTTCTCGGCAGTCGCCCTGCTTG
>CAYQAQ010000205.1:0-6131 GCA_964415495.1 uncultured candidatus Brocadiaceae bacterium
GCTGGGGGCGGTGATCGAAGGCTTGGAGCGCGGGGGCTGATGGGCGCGCGTCGGGCGAAATCAGAGCGATCTTGATCGGATCGATGGTGGTAATACCGTAATACGCACTATGCCAACCATCACGTTTAAGGTGACGCCCGCCCAAGCGCGCGAGGTTCGTCGGGCGGCGCGGCTGCGGAATCTCAATGTGTCGGACTATCTGCGTAGGGTCGCGTTGCCCGCTAGCGAACCGGGAGCGTCCAAGGCTGGTGAGCGAGCGCCGGGACGGGTGATCGTGGCCCGCGCGCCGGATGCTCCCGTGGTCACGAAAGACATGATCGACGCCGCCCTTTACGACTGAGCGCCGTGCGGCACCTGATCGACAACGACGTTTTCTTCGCCGCCATTTACGCGGGCCATGCCGGGCACAAGGCGGCGCGCAAGGGCCTTGATGCCGTCAAGCGGCAGGGTTGGGGTATCGCGGCCGAGACTTATCTGGCGGTGATGCGCCTGTTGATGAATCCGGCGGTCATGGGCAGCGGCGTGCTTTCGGCGGAGCAGGCCTTGGAGGCGGTGGATGGGGAACTGGCGGGCAAGCATCCCGGTCGCGTGGTGCTCGCCCGTGAAAAACCTTCGCGCGACATCCTGATCGCGGCGCGGGGTCATCGGCAGGTCATGGACTACTGGCTCGTGCAACTCGCCCGGCAGGAAGGCGTGCGGCTGCTGACCAACGATGCGGGGACCTTGGCAAACTGGCCCGACGACACGTCGCGGTTGAGCGCGTGACATCTTTGGGTCGGCCGTGGGTCTGTCAAAAGTCGAGGTATGACGTCTCGGCTCGGCTTTCAGGGGCTGGCCTATGTCACGATGTAACGACTCGACCCCTTTGCTGGCTCGACCGCCACGATTTAAGCCGCAGGTGCTTTCATACTCGCCCAGCAGTAGTTTATCGCGCGCGCTGCCTTTGTGGACGATTCCCTGCCACCGCCTATTGCACGTTCCGACGCTTGGTCGATAATCTGCGATCTCTGGAAGGAGGTCGCAGCGACCGAACTCGGCGTCGTCGATCTCGTCTTCGGTCGCAACATGCCGGCCGCAGAAATTGCAGAGGCGTGGTTCCTTCATTCCGGTTTCGTCGTCGCCGGTCGCATTCTCTCCATCGAGCCCATTTTCGGCTCAATCCCTTCCGAGCGTTTCGAGAATTTGGATAGCGAACGCCTCTGCATACGCCTCTTAGCTCTTCCGCCGGAATCCGCCATCGCGGTTCTCGATCTCGCCCACCTTCGTTTTCCTTCTCTTGATACTTCCAACGAGCTGGAATCTAGCTCCTCCAAAAACATCAACGTGCGGCCCCAGTTGGCGGCCGTGGTGCCTCTCGCGCACATCTTTCAACTCGCCCTGCGCGCCGCCGCGATTGCCGCCGAGCGCAACCTCCGCATCCTGCTGGTCTGCTCTGGTGAAGTCATCCCGACCGAGTTACCCCGAGCCGTCGAGGAGAGCCCGAATCTCTCCGTGATGCTTCCCCAACCTCTGGAGGTCGAAACCAGGTTTCTCGACGCATGGGGTGCTGCCACTGCTGCCTACAAATTGCATGGCATCAACGCAGCCTTAGCCGTCATCGAAGCCGCCGGCCTCCATCCGGTGAACCAAGCAATGCAGCGTTCGCAATTCCTGACCGCCGAGGCTCTACACGTCCGAGCCTTCGAGGAGATCAAGCCTCACCTCACTGTATTGGAGAGCCAGTCCGAGGGCTCCATGTTGCTCGGCCTCGCACAGTCCGCACTCCTCGCCGACGACCGCCCGGAGGCCACCCGGCTAATGGAGAAGGCCATGCAAGTCCCCTCACTTGGATTCGAAGATTTACGCACCGCGATCATCACTGCCGACAAGCTGGATCGCGACGACTGGGTAGAGTGTTTTCGCCTCAACCTGACGGTTAACTTTCCAGATCACGCCTTCACCAAGGAACAGCAGTGGCTGGCCGCCGCTGAACAGGGAGACCACGCGACCTGCCTGTCCATCGCTCAAGCAGCCGGCGACGCTTATCGCATCGCCCTCGCCGAATACTGGGGCGCGATACCTCCGAACCCCAAGCGCTTCCTAGAGCAGGCTACTCCCCTCGGTCGCGCCCAAGATGCCATTTGGCAGATCGCCCGGCATCTCGCCCGCAACGACGACTTCACCTCCGCCAGCCGCTACGCGCGGATGGTCGATCCTTCCGCCGAATGGATTGAGCGAGCCATCGAATTGCGTGCAAAATGCATCCGCGAAGCCAGCCCCCAGCTCACCGCTGAGGAAATGGAACCTGAGCTCCGCGAACTCATGTCCTATTGCGCCGCGCACCCGGCCCACCTTCGAGCCCGCTTCTCCGTTGAGCGCACCCTTGAATCCGAAATCTCCGGCACGGCCGCCTTCGTCGCTCTTCTACACATCACTGTTCTCGAGATGGGCAGAGTCGTTGGCCTCATCCCCGAGTCTTTCCAGCATCCTCTCGCCGCCACCGAAGTGAAGTGGACGGCGGGTCCAGACGGCGAAGCGTCTTTGGCTCTCGTTAAGGACTGCATGTTCCGGATCGGTCGGAATCAAAACCTCGTCATCGGTTCTGGATCGATTCCCCCGGAGTTCAAATCTCGCGTCACGCCCCAGCTCATTGCCGCGCTTAATCGCGGCATCTTGGAAAGCGTCAATAAGCGCGACTGGGAGACCGCTCAAATGCTCACCCATTGGGTTATCCTTTTCGCGGAGACCTTGGGTGATTCTAACGCCGACCTACACGCCATCCTACTCCTCCTTATGAGTATGTCCGGCGCGGGCGAAGTGCAGACCGGGCGCGACGTCGCCGAGACGATGCTGCTGATGGTCCCAGGCAAGCAACCCGCTGCCGCAGACTGGCGCCGCGCGATTCTCTGGACCGGGTTTGCCGACAACTGGCTGCGCTCTCACAATCCCCGCCAAGCCTTAAACTGCATCGCACACGCCTGCCTCCTGATCCAGCGCCCGCCGCCGCACCCCGGACTCACCGCCGACCTATTCAGGGCTTTGGGTCAGGTGTTCCGCAATCTTGGGTTCTATGCCTTCGCCCAACACGCTATCGCGACCGAACGGACTATCATCACGCATCATCCGCACCTCGAATTCCGCCGCATCCAAGTCGAGCAAATGGCATTCTCCGTCCGTGGTGCGGAATTGGCCCGTGAGCCGGACCCAGCCGGGCTCGTCCAGCTCGGGCGCGACGCGGCCAAACTCCTCTGCGAGGAAGATGAAGACCTGCATGTCGCCCCGCTGCTTTCGATCATTGGTAACGCCATCGCCCAGCTCCGCTCTCACTCTTGGCAGGTTCCAGTCGATCTCCAAAGAGCCTTCGACACAAACCTCCCGAGGGTCCCCGCTAACCTCCGCACCCAACTGGCTAACACTGCCGGTGCCGACGTTTCCGTCCGCAGTCTAAAGCAGCTCCTCGAGACCCTCGCGACCGCGCGCTACGCCTCCGACATCCCGAATCAAATTCGCCCCGCATTGCATCCGGCCCACCGTGCCCTCGAAACCGGCGTCAAAAAACGCAACGCACCACTTTTCGCCCTCGGTCACGTCATCCTTGCCCAACCCGCCATCGCCCTAGCTCAACTTGCGCGTGAAAAACAACGCAACGAGCCCGTTATCACCGACAATGCCCGCTGGCTCGGTGACCAGATCGACCAAAACGCGTCACCAGAGCAGATACTCGATGCTACCAAGCTCCAACGCGCCGCTAGCGATAAGCTGGTCCATCTCAGCTTCGCCTCCCTTTGCGAATGCCCTGTCTCGGAGTGGCAGCAGCACCTAGCCACCTACGAAGCCATCGTTCTCATTGGGCAGAGCACTACTGACTCCGTTGCGGTCATGATAGGCATGGATGGCGTTTGGACTCCCCCGGCCAACTCCGTCCAATGGAATCCCGATGCCTACGACCGCTGGCGGGCGACTTATCCCGACGGCTATAATGTTTGGCTCTTCGAGGGTCGCCACGTTCTTAAGCCAACGGCTGAGACGGTCGCTGTTTCCCTGAGTGACCTGAATTCGGTGGGCTCTATCGCCAAGTCCCACCTGATCGTCATCCCGTCCACGGAGCTTTTCGGCTTCACCTTCCCGCTCGCCCTTCGCCATCACGGCCACACTGCCGCGATTTCAGTCGCGCCTTCCGCTATCTGGCTCGCGCGCCGCCGCGCGAACCGGCCTGCCATCGCCGCCCGCGCCGTAGCGTGGCTGGGCAGCCCTGCGTCCCAAGACGACACTCTCGTGGAGCTTCGCTCGCTAATCGCGTCGTCACTTACCGCAGGCAATGTCACTCTCGACTCCGAGGTCATCCCCACCGAATGCAAGGGGGCCGAACTCGTCATCATCGGCTCGCATGGCGCCCAAGGCATACTCCAAACTTTCAGTCACGTTACGGACCACCAAGAAACCTACACGCCTGACGAACTCGCCGCGACCGTCGTTGGTAGTCGCTGCGTCATCCTGTTCATTTGTCTCTCCGGCCAAGTTGACCGTGACCCTTTCACCCAGGAAACCAAAGGCCTTGTCAGCGCGCTTCTGCGCCGCGACATCGACTGCGTCATCGCCGCGCCTTGGACCCTCGCAGTTCCTCCTGTCGCCGAGTGGTTCGGTCACTTCTTGGCCACGGATCCGACCTTGCCTATTGCCATCCGCACCGACCAAGCCCTCGCATTACTTGCCCTCAGCTACGCAAACCATCCAATCTTCCGCAATCTCCTGACCGTTTATGGTGACGGCGGGGTAGTGATTTCCACTACGAGTCGCTAACTATTCTTTGCCGGATGGGTTGTCGCGCAGGGTCAGCAGAAATTTGGCCTCAAGGAGGCAACTCTAGCCGTGACTCTAGGCGTCTACTCGGGCCGTGACCCGGGCCGCACTCGGGCTGCATGCGCCATGACTCTGCCCCGACTCTGTCCCCGGCATTCCCGTTTTGACTGGTGGCGTGACTGGTTGGGTGACTGGTGGGGTGGAACCCCGCAAGTCGTGATGGAAATTCGTCATATGGTTTCCCTGAATGCCGTTATCTTGCTGGGTGACTTGCGGGGCGGGCGAAAGAGGGCGGCGGCGTTGCTTGTCGATTCCAGCTCAGTCGAGCAGCGCCCGACCCTTGGCGGTGAGGCGGTATTTTTGCAGGCGGCTGTTGGGTTTCTCGGGCAGGGTGTATTCAACTAACCCGTTCTCCATGAGTAGGCTGAGCGCACTTCTGAGTGCTCCGGATACACCTCGATGTCCAAGGGCGCGACGTAGGGTGGCGCGAGATTGGTCACCAGAACGGAGAATTTGTAGGATACGATCCTTTGTCGGATAGGCTCCTGACTCTGCCCTGACTCTGTCCTGACTCTGCCCTGACTCTGCCCTGACTCGGGCCGAACTCGGGCCGGATTCTGACCCAGGCCTTTCCTCTTCGACTGGTGCCGTGCCGACGGCACCAGTCACGGCACCAGTCGCGGGGAGTGGGGGATTCGAACCCCCAGTGGATGTGGCGAGAACGGCCAAGGCTTCGGCGTGCACCGGCAGGCGGAGGACGAGGGCGGCGCGGTCGTCGTCGGTTTCGAAGATGGGCGCGGGGGAGCCGTTTTCGCGGAGGACGCGGAGCATCTTGGGAATCCCAGTCGAGCGGCCTTCGGTGAGGTCGAGTTCTTTTAAAAATTCGCCGATGCGGCGGTTGCGGTAGCGGCGGGAGACGGCGCGGCCGGATTGGAGGTCGGCGAGACGGAGGGAGCGGTCGGGGCCGGGGTAGCTGACGATGATCATCTCCTCGCGGGTGATGCGCACTTCGACGGGTTCGCGCTCTTCGTAGCTGCGGTGGTAAACGGCGTTGGCGAGGGCTTCTTCGATGGCGGCGAGCGGGTAGTTGTTGACTCGGGTGGCCTCGGCGCGGTCGGGGTGTTTGGTAACAATCTCCGTGATGTAGTTGCGCTCGATGTAGGCGAGGGCTTCGCGGAGTTGGTGGTGCAGCGGGCCGCGAAAAGTTTTCTCGGTAAACTGGTCGCCGCCGGGGCCGTCGGGGAACCAGACGACGTCGATCTGGGTGGCGGGGAAAAAGCGGTGGGGCTCGGGGTGGAAGAAGAGCAGGCCGACGTTGAGCGGGAAGAGCGCCTCGGGGGTGCCGCTCGCGA
>CAYQAQ010000206.1:0-6125 GCA_964415495.1 uncultured candidatus Brocadiaceae bacterium
GGCTTGGGCAGGGCGACTATGCTGCCGATCGGGCCATACGCACGAGCAAGGCCGCGTTCGAATACGCGCAGCACATCCGCCGTGGTCTGATTGCGCGCGGATTCGGCGATGCCATCCAATTCGACCTGCACCGCGCTGCCTTGGCGCAGCACGCGGTATTGCCGCAAGGTGACCGGACAATTCTCGGCGTCTTGCTGATCGGTGATGGCGTTGAGCAATTCGACCACGATGCGCCCCGGTCGGCGCTCGCCGGCCAAGAAAGCCAAGCGCTGCACGCTGGCTTCGCGCGTGGCGTCGTGTTCGGCCAGCTCTTTGGCCACGCCCTCGGCTTGTGGTACCAAGCCACGGTTGTCGGCTCCTTGCAGACGGTCGTTGGCGGCGGACGTGGTGCCCAGCGCCAGCTGTTGGCGGCCAGCCGCGAGCAGGATGAGCACGCCAGCAATGACCGCGGCGGCACGCACGGCGCCATCGGTGCGCCAGAAGGCGACGCGTTGCTGGCGCGCTTCTTGGCAGCCATCGAGTTCGTAGCCTTCGGCCACGGCGGTGCCCAAGCTGACGACCCACGGGCTGGACAGTACCGCGCAGCGATCGAGCTGCTCCTGCGACATGGTCGATAAAATGCCGGCGAACGGATTGAGCAGACGCACCTGACTGTGCAGGCGTTCGCGCAGATGATCGACAAAGCCGTAAGCCTGCGCACCGGCACCGCCGACATAGACCAGCTTGGGATCGTACTGATCAATCTGCAGCTGCGCTTTGGCGAAGCGGATGGTGTTGGAGACCACGGTGGCGATGGCCTGCACGTGACGGCGGATCAGCGCATGTAGCGCATCGGGCGAGCCTTTGCCTAAGCGCGTGAGCAGCGTGGCGGCCTCGGCCAGGGGGATGCCCTGGGCATCGGCGATGTCTTGCGGCAAGCTGCCCAGGCCGGGGCCCTGGGTGCGGACCAGCAGCAGTTCACCCTGGCGTACCAGGGCGACATTGACGTGGCTGGCACCGACGTCGATGACCACCGCGTCTTCTTCTGCAGCGGTGGTCTGCCGGCGCCAAGCGTGGTACAGGCCAATTCCAGTCGGCACGACGTGAGCGAGTTTGCCGTCGTGTTTGGCCAGGGCTGACTGCAGCGCCGTGAGCAGGCTGGTCTTGGTCATCAGGGTCAGCACGCGCATGTCGCTGTCGCCGTCGCCCCGCACCAAGTGCCACGACACCGCGACCGGCTGGGTGTCCTCACCGCGCGCCGACTGCAGTTCGAAGCGTACGATGCGATCCAGACGCTCGGTCGGACAGGGCGGCTGGATCATCGTCCGCAGCAGCAGATCGCTATGGTTCAGCACCACGGCAACCCGGCCGAGTGGTCGGGGCAGGGAGGCAGTGGCGAGGGCCTCAAGAGGGTCCACACCCTCGCTGAGCGCGTGGCTGTCCAGTTGCTCCAACTTGCCGTTCACGAAGTGCGCGCAGCGGATGCTTGAACCAGAGATCTCGATCGTCGTGATCATTCCTCAGGACTTAGGGCGTTCTTGCGTCCCCGCCAGAGGGCGTCATGCGGGAAATCCCGGCAAGGCCTGGTGGGGCAAAGAGTTTCAGCCTGCAGCAAGCCGAGTTGGGAAGGGTGCTTGCGTCATCAGCAAGCTCCCTAGAGTCCCGTAGTCGACGCCGCTCAGGCGCGTTCTGGAGGCCCCTACACGATGCGGATTCGCTTGTGGGGCGTGCGCGGGAGCCTCGCCACGCCGATGTCGTCATCGCAGTTGCGCGACAAGGCGAAAGCCCTGCTCAGCGAAGCCACCCCCGCCGACCTGGCCGATGAAGCGGCGATTGAGGCCTACCTCGACCGTTCGGCGCATGCCTGGACCTATGGTGGCAACACCAGTTGCGTCGAAGTGGCGTTCGACGACGCCACGCTGGTCCTGGATGCTGGCACTGGGTTGCGCTCGTTGGGCCTTGAACTGGGCAATGACGGCCGCGGAGCGACCACCGATCACCAGCTGCACATGCTGTTCACCCATTTTCATTGGGACCACATCTGCGGCTTTCCGTTCTTTGGTCCGCTTTACATCCCCGGCCGCAAGGTCGACGTGTGGTCAGGTCGCAGCGATGCCGAACGCCTGTTGAAAATTCAAATGGGCGACGCGCATTTCCCGGTCAAATGGGACATGCTGAAAAGCCAAGTCACTTGCCATCAGATTCCCGAGGGCGAAGCGGTGCAGGTCGGCGGCGCTGAAGTGCGCATTTTACCGCTGATTCACCCGGATAAAGCTTATGGCTACCGCATTACCCGCGGCGGCCGCTCGGTGTGTTATCTCACGGACACCGAAGTGTCGAAAAACCCCAACCGAGTTGCTGCCTTGTATTCGGATTTCGTGCGCGGCGCTGACGTCGTCATCGTCGATGCGATGTATGGATTCCTTGAATACCACGACAAGGTCAACTTCGGGCACTCGACGATTTTCAATTTCATCGATTTCTTCCAAGACACCGACCTGGGTGAGCTGGTCATCTTTCATCACGATCCGATGGCCAGCGATCCTGCCGTCGCCAAGCTGGGCACGGATGCGCAGCGTTACGCCGAACTGGTGGCTCCGAATGCGCGTTGGCGCATCAGTGCCGCCCGTGAAGGCCAGCAGTGGGACCTGCAGGAGGGCTGAACCATGACGATGAGCGAACCTGATTCCGCTACCGCTGTGATGCAGGGCGATCTGACTCCGGACTTGGGGGACCCCATTGTGCCGATGGCCAGTGCTTTGGCCCAAATGGATGAGGAATATCCCGCTCTGGCCGCCCCGATGGCGGCCACCGAAGAGGCCATCCAGCCCGTTATCACCACCCAGCGGCGGACCATTTGGCAGACGGTCCAGGCCCTGTTGGGCCGTCATCTCCAGCGGACGGGCCTCACCGCCCGGGCCTTTGCCGAAGGTTGTGGCGTCAGCTATCCAAGCGTTTTGGCAGCGGTGAATAAAGGGTCATTACCTCGTAAGCCCTTGCACCGTGAGGCCTTACGGGTTTCGCTCGATGTCCCCGCTGCCACCTGGGCGGCCGCCGTCGCGGCCAGCGGCCGGAACGCCATCGAGCTTGGTGGCGAAGCCCCCACGTTGCAGCAATTGATCCTGCGCGCCATTTTGCAAGGCGGCCAGACCGAGCAGACCTTCGCCGAGGCCACCGGGGTACCGTACCCCACGATCCTGGGGGTGACCCGCAAGGGAGCCATTCCCAGAGCCGATTCCCTCGCCACGATGACTGATGCCCTGTCCCTCGATGCGACCGACGTTAGTGCGGCCGTTGAACGGAGTTGGGCGGCCCGTCGCGAAGGAACCCTACCCGTGCCCAGTCCTGAGCCGCAGAATCTTGCCCAACTGGTCGCCAATATGGCGCGCCGCAATGGCCAATCGCTGGCGGCGTTTGCACGCGTGCACGAGTTACCCTACTTGGCTGTCACCAAGCTGGTACGCAACGGCGTGCCGCCGGAGGAAGTCGAAGTGCTTAACCGCATGGCGCAGGCCTTGGGGTTGGATGACGATGACTTCCAGGCGTGCTTGGAACGCTCGCGGCAGCAACCGCTGCCAGCCGACAGTAACGGTTCGAGTGAAGACGCCGTAGCGACACCCTTGCAGGCGGCCTTACGCGCGGTGATTCAGCGCAAGTCGCTGACGATGAAAGCCTTCGCCGAACTCAGCGAACTCAGCGTGCTCACCGCAACGCGCTTGGTCAAGCATGGAGCCATGCCCAGCCGCAGTGCCACGCATGCGAAGCTGGCGCGCCTGCTCGATCTCAGCGATGCCGAATACAGCGAATTGCTGCTGCGTTCGCGCGTCGAATCACAGACAGACGAAATCGGCGACAACGATTTCCAGCATCAAGAAACCGAAGAGATTCCCTCGCAATACGGCGTCGAAGCCGCGCTGGAAAGCCGCAGCACGGAAGACCGCGAGCTGCTCATCCTGATCAATCGTCTTGACGATCGCCGGCGGTTGGCGTTGAAGGCGTTTTTGAAGACGCTGGTCTGAGGGAGCGTCCGGAAGTCCGATAGTCGCAAAGTCCGGAAGTCCGGAAGTCCGGAAGTCTTGTTGACGCGAGGTGACGTCCTTTTGGTGATGGCGGAGTGGTCAATCACGTGACGCCGTTTTTAGTCCAAGACCACGCACGCGAGACTTCCGGACTTCCGGACTTTTCCTACAGTTCATGCCCCAGCACCCGCAACGCGGTCACCATCTCCGCCGCCGCTGTGCTCTGATTCAAACAATAGATATGCAAGCCCGGCGCACCCGCGCGCAGCAGCTGATCGCACAGCGCGATGGTGAATTGCATACCCGCTTTGCGAATCGCTACGACATCATCGCCAAGCGGGTCAAGAATGGCGGCCAATGATGCCGGAATCGTCGCCTGACAGATGGCGCAAAAGCGCTTGAGGGCCGGATAATTCACCACCGGCAGAATGCCGGGGATGATGCGCGGCTGTTGACCACGCGCAGCAAACCACGCCAGCATTTCCAGGTAAGGACCGATCTCGAAGAAGCACTGCGTAATCGCAGCACTGGCGCCGGCCTGGAATTTCCGCTCCAGATTCTGCCAATCGCTTTCGCAATTGACGGCATCGGGATGCTTTTCCGGAAAGGCTGCGCACAAAATTGCAAAGCGGCCGTCGCGTTGGATCAGCTCAACGAGATCGCGAGCATACGCACAGCCGCCATCGGTCGGTGTGAAGCGGTTCTCGCCCTTGGGCGGATCGCCGCGCAGCGCGAGCAGGTTCTCGATGCCGGCGGCGTGGTACTCGTCGAGCAGCGAACGGAGCTCCGCGCGCGTCGCATTGACGCAGGTCAAGTGCGCCATCGCCGGCCGCTTGGTTTGCTCCTGGACGCGCTCGACGATCGCTTTGGTCTTACCGCGCGTACCGCCCCCGGCGCCATAGGTCACCGAGGCGAAATCACTGCCCAGCGGCGCGAGGTGCAGAATAGTGTCCTCCAACGTCGCCATGCTGCGATCGTTCTTCGGCGGGAAGAACTCGAAGGACAGAGTCCGGGGTTTGGCCACAAACAACTGATCCAGGCGCATGGTGGAATCCTCCATCCATCCATCGGTCTATCAAGATGGAACGATGGAAGCCTCCCGCGCCCACCCGTGCACCCAGGCCCTGTTAGGCGAGCCCGCAACGAGTCGCCGCGAAGTCGCTTGCGGCGCATGCCCCAATCGATGGTCTGCCGCCATGCCGCTGTCCGGAACCATCATCCTCTGCGACCACGTCTATCAAGCCGAGGGTGGCAAGTTCATCATCGCCGGCACCCACACCACGTTGCACGTGGTGGTGCCCGACCTCTTCCGCATCGACTACCAAGTCGCCGGCCTGCGCTGCTACCTGCGCATCCGCCCCGAGCAGCTGGGCACCCTGACCCTGGAAATCCGCATTCGCGACGAACAGGTCCCGCCCTGGCAACCCCCGCTGATGACCGTGCGCCTCGACATCCCGGTCACCGAACAGACCATCCGCTTGGTCGAATGTCCCATTGTCTTGCCGAGCTTTGGCCTGCGTGTCGATGGCGGCGACCGCGCCCGCGAAGCCGGTGTGGTCGATCTACGCTATTCGCTGGAGTTGCTGCAAGCTGGTGAATTGATCGCGTCGACGCCGTTTGATCTGCACTTCGTGGCGCGCGGGCCGTTGCCGGGGCCGACACAGCAGGGCTGAGCGTTAGATGCGGGTTCGAGTCATAAGGCCACCGCTAGCTGGTCCTGTAAATGGCTTGGTGCCAATGAAACGAGGGTTAGCGTCAAATAATGAAACACCATTCGGTGTCCCATGCCTGATCCTCTCTCGATGACCTCTATGCCCAATAATCGTGGCGCCGTGATTCTCTGTGATCATCTAGCGAAAATGGAAGGGGATAAGTGGGCCATAATCGGAACTTATAATCAAGTGGAATGCCGGGGCCAATCTGCCTTCAACCTTTGGTTTTATATGTTCGAGGGATGTGCGAAACTCCTGTCCGACAGGATTCTGGACGCAATTGGCGCTCCCTTGTCCAAGGCCGTGGGATCAACTTGCGGACGGGCAAGGATTGCGAGTATCCTTGTCCTTGAGCGTCTTCTTGTCGCCGATCTTGCGCGTGAAGTCGATGTGCTGGAGGACGCCTTCCAGGCTG
>CAYQAQ010000207.1:0-6123 GCA_964415495.1 uncultured candidatus Brocadiaceae bacterium
AACAAGGACATGTAAAATTCCGGAGAATGCCACCTGGATCCCAGGAGTAGACGTTGAAACGAATATGACGGGTGGTGCAGGCAGAGAATGGCATGAGGCAGTCCGCCAGGACTCCCGTCTCCCGTCTCCCGTCCCGTCCCGTCCCGTCAGCGCGCGGCAGCCGCAGCTTCCAAATTCAGCCACGCCACTTCCTGCGGCGTCAGCGTGATGTCCACGCCTTGCAGGGAGCTGGCGGTTTCGCTGATCTGGCGTGGGCCGATGAGCGGGAAGGTGGCGAAGGGCTGGTTCAGCACGTAGGCCAAGGCGATCTGGATCGGCAGCACGCCTTTGGCTGTGGCGAGTTCGCGCGCGCGGGCCAGGCGTTGGAAATTGTCCTCGGCATACCAGCAGCGGGTCAGTGCCGCATCGGCGGTGAAGGCGGGGTCGGCGCGCAGAAAGAAGCCGCGCGCTTGGCTTGACCACGGCAGCAGAGCGATGTCGGGGTTGGCGGTCAGGAAATCGCGGCTCGCCTTGTCGGAAGCGGCCACACAGCCGCCCCACACGGGATCGACCATGCGCGCGAGCGAGAAGTTGTTCGACAGCACATTGAAGCCCTGCAGGCCCTTCTTCTTGGCATAGGCATTGGCCTCGGCGACGCGGGCGACCGACCAGTTGGAACCGCCAAAGACCTTGATGCGGCCGGCGCGCACGTGCTCGTTGAGCACGTCGATGAATTCACCGACCGGAATGGCGAGGTTGTCGCGATGCATCATGTAGATGTCGGCGCATTGGCTGCGCTGACGTTCGAGCGAGATCTTCAACTGCTCGGTCAGCTTGACCGGGTTGCAGTCGGGCGTGTGCGCGCCTTTGACAATGACCACGGTCTGGTCGCGGATGCCGCGCTGTTCGATCCAGCGGCCGAGATTGCTCTCGTGCTTGCCGTTGCCGTATTGGACGGCGGTATCGAAGGCATTGCCGCCGCGTTCGAACCAGTCATCCCACACCGCCGCGCCGTGGCGGTAGTCATTCTGGTTGTCGCAGCCGAAGATCAGACGCGAAACCGGCTTCTCCAGACCGGGAATGCGGCCATAGGGCAGGTGGGCATCCGCGCGCCGATTCAGGCTGCCACGCACGGGCGCGAGGGTTTCCGGCTTCTCGTCGTGATAGACCAGGCCGATGGCGCTGCGCCAGCGATCGAGCGTGCGCATCTGGCCGAGCGTATCGTCCCAATTCATCGCCGGTGCCGGCGCCTGGCCCGCAGCCGCGTGCTGCGCGACGAGGTCGATTTCGCAGGCATAGGCATTGACGCTGTCGCCAATGGCTTCGACCTGCGGTTCCTGGCCGTTGCGGCGGATGGTGATGCTGGCATCGCCCTTGGGGAAATGCTGCCACGGATGGTTGATGTGGATGGTGCCGTCGGTGCCGATGAGCAGCACTTCGTTGTCGCGGTTGAGGCGCACGCCGGTGGCGACCTCGGCGATGATGTCTTGCGGGAACTTCAAGATCGCCGACGCGTATTCATCGATGTTGGTGGTGCCGAGATGCCCAGCAGCGACCACGTCAGTGGGTTCGGCGACGCCAGGCAGGCCGAGCGCCGCGCCCGCGATCAGACGCGAGAAGCTCACCGGATAACAGCCGACATCGAGAATGCCGCCGCCACCGAGGGCGTTGTTCATCAGCCGGCTCTCGGGATTCTCCCCCGCCCGGAAGCCGAACGTGGCGCGGATCACGCGCAGATCGCCGATGGCCTTGCTGCGCACCAGCTCAAGCACGCGCGCGGTCTGCGGATGGCAGCGATACATGAAGGCTTCCATCAGGAAGACGCCGTTCTCGCGCGCCGCCTGGATCATCGCTTCCGTCTGCCAGCTGTTGAGCGCGATCGGCTTTTCGCACAGCACATGCTTCTTCGCCTCGCAGGCGGCGATCACCCAGCGCGGGTGGAAGGGATGCGGCGTGGCGATGTACACGGCGTCGACTTCGGGGTCGGCCAAAAGCGCCTCATACGAACCGTGGACGCGGGCAACGCCGAACTCGGTCGCAAAGGCCTTGGCCTTGTCGAGCGAGCGGCTGGCGACCGCGACCAGGGTGGCATGCTGCGCCGCCGGGATGGCTTTGGCGAACTTTTTGGCGATGGAACCGGGGCCGAGGATGCCCCAACGCAGCGAAGGAATGGTCACGGATCGTTCTCCTGGACCTCTACGGTGGTGCGCGTGCGCCGGGATGCCATATCAGAATTGGTCATCGCCATGTGGGAATTGGCCCGCGCAGTCCGGAAGTCTTGTATGCGGCGATGGTACTCGAGTTCGTGTGATGCGCGCGTTGCGGCGTATGCGGGGGGCCTGGTGCGGAGTCGGGATTACGTCCGCAAGTCCGGACGTTCACAGACTCCACCCTCACCCGGCAGCGCCCCGACATACGGCAAATACCGCACCCGCGCCCCCGGCTCCCCGCTCAAGCCGACGGGCAATTCAATCAACCCATCGCCCGCGGCAGCAGCGATCAAGTCGCCACTCCCATTCCAGCGGATCGGTTCGACGCCGCCGTCGACGAGGCGCGCCGGCAAGAAGAGATGCCGTTGGCCGCGGTGAGCCCACGGCACGGTTAACGGCAACGCTGTCCACCGCGGCAGCCAGCCGCCGAGGAAGCGCCCGAGCAGCGGCAGCAGGTACAGATGCGCCGTGGCGAGCACACTCACCGGATTGCCCGGCAGGCCGATCACCGCCGAGGCCGCGCCGCGCGGCGCATCGCGGCGCGCGAGGAAGACCGGCTTGCCCGGTTGGATGGCGACGTGATGGAAGACGGTGGCGAAGCCCAGACCGCGCGCGACCTCCGGCACCAGATCTTTGGCCCCTGCGCTGATGCCGCCGGTGGTGACGACGACATCGGCGTCGAGGGCCGCCGCGCGTAGCGTCGATTCCAGCGCGTCGACGGTGTCGCCCGCATGCCAACGCTGCGGCGGAATGCCGAGGGCCGTGAGCAGGCTCGTCAGGAGTGGGCCGTTGCTGTCAGGAATCGCCGCATCACCACTGCCGCCGACTTCATCGCCGGTGGTCACCACCGCAACCGTCGGCGGACGCCAACAGGTCAGGCTCGCCGCACCGCTCATCGCCGCGACCGCGAGCGTGGCCGGCGTCAGCCGCGTGCCACTGGCGACGATGGTGCTGCCGGCGCGGCCGTCTTCGCCTTGCCAGGCGATGTTGCGGCGCGGCTGCAGCGCGGCGGCGTCGGTGATGGTCACCGTCTCCAGGCCGGCATCGGTGCGTTCGACCGGCACCACCGTGGTGCCGGTCGGTGCCGGTGCGCCGGTCATGATGCGCACAGCGTCGCCCGGTTGCAGCGCCGGTCCGGTCCAGGCGCTGCCGGCGAACACCGTGCCGCGCACCGTGAATAGTTGGATATCACCTGACAGCTTCAGCGCGTAGCCATCCATGGTCGCGCGATCAAAGGACGGTTGGTCACGGTCCAAGCGCACATCGGCGGCCAGCCACGCCCCGTGCGCCCGCGCCAGCGGCAGCGTCGCGGTGAGGGACAGGGGGGCGATGGCGGCGATGGCCGCGAGGGCTTCAGCGTGCGTCAGCATGTGCGCTCCGGTCTACGATCGATGGTGCCGCTGCGGCCGCCGCTCTTCTGCAGCAGCTCGATGTTGGTGATGACCAGATCGTGCGACACCGCCTTGAGCATGTCGTAGACGGTCAACGCGGCGACGCTGGCAGCGGTCAGCGCCTCCATCTCGACACCGGTACGGGCGGTGCAGCGTACCTCGGTGGTGATCACGCAGGTCTCACCCGCGAGCGAGATGGCGACCTCGATGGCATCTAGCGGTAGCGGATGACAAAGCGGAATCAAATCCGCCGTCCGCTTCGCCGCCTGTATGCCCGCGATGCGCGCGACCTGGAACACGTTGCCCTTGCGCGTATCGCCGCCCGCGGCCAGCACGGCGACGCAGGCCGCCGGCAGCTGCACGTGCGCTTGCGCCTGCGCCCGACGCGCGGTCACGGCCTTGGCCCCGACATCGACCATGTGCGGATCGCCGGCGGCATCGAGGTGGCTGAGGGCCGAAGCGTCCGGAAGTCCGGAAGTCCGGGGGTCCGGAAGTCTCGCGTCAGGAGGGAGCGTCGATGACATAAGGAGTGTTCCAGGAGGGAGCCTGTCAGGACGCCGAGCGGTGTTCAATGGGCTTCCGGATTTCCGGACTTCCGGACCGGAGCATTCAACTCCCCGGCAGCCACGCCGACGTACCGTCGGTGTAGGTCTCATGCTTCCACACCGGCGAATCTTCCTTGAGACGTTCAATCAGTTGGCGACAGGCGGCGAAGGCCGCGTCGCGATGCGCACTCGCGACGTGAATCGCCACGCTGGCATCGCCCGGTTGCATCGGCCCATAACCATGCACCACGCGCGCCGCCAGGTCGCGATCATGCGTCATCGCCGCTTCCTCGATCAGCGCCAACAACACCGACTCGGCCATGGCGGCGTAGCATTCGTAGTCGAGCGCGACGACCTGCCGCCCATGTGCATGATCGCGCACGACGCCGATGAACGAACACACCGCGCCATGGCTGACTGCAGCGAGTCCACCCGGCGCCAGCTCATGCGCCGGCAAGGGACCGAGATGGATCGCGGCACTACGCATCATTCGTCTGCTGCATGTTGTTCACAGGAGACACCAGACGCAGAGAACCCGCACGAGGCGAGTGCTGTCGCCTCTCTGCCTCCCTCCGCGTCTGCGCGTCTGCGCGTCTGCGCGGCTCCTGTGACTCGGGCATCTGAGACCTCATCCGCCACTCACTGGCGGAATCACCGCCACTTCGCTGCCGTCATGCAGCGCGATGGCCCCGCGCACAAACGCGTGATCGACTGCCAACCGACACGGTGCCAACAACGCTGCGAGCTGCGGATGGCGTTCGCCAATCAACGCCAGCACGCTGCGGTCATCGGTCGCCTCCGGCAGCGTCAACGTCTCGCGCTCCTGGCCCAGCCGTTCGCGTAGCGCTGCAAAGTAGAGCACGGTGACCGTGGCCATGCTCAGCCGCCGATCTCAGCCATGACCGTGGTGCGTTCTTGGCGCGCGGGCGGAGCTTTCGCGGTAACTGCAGCACGCACGGCCGCGATCACGGCGTCTTCGTCGCCCGCGCGCAAGGGCGTCAGCAGATCGTGACCGTGGTCATCCATCAGGCAGGTATAGAAACGTCCTTGGCTCGAGACGCGCAGGCGATCGCACGTCGCGCAGAACGGCGCGGTGACGGTGGTGATGAAGCCGACCGAACAGTGCGCGAGATCATGATCATCGATGGCGTGCACGCGCGCGGTGGGCTCATCGCGGTCGCGGCGTTCGACCAGACTGATGCCAGCCGCAAACAAGCGGGCGCGGATCATTTCCGCAGTGACCAAGGCGGCGGGCTGCCACGGCCGCGCCTCGCCGATGGCCATCAGTTCGATGAAGCGCAGATGCAATCCCGCTTCGACCGCGAAGCGCACGAGGTCGGCGTAGTCGGTCTCGGGGAGGGCGACGGTGTTGATCTTGAGCGGCGCAAAGCCGTGGCGCTGCGCCGCCGCAATGCTGGCGAGTACGCGGTCGACGCCATCGCGGCGGGCGATGGCGCGGAAGGTCGCGGGGTCGCGACTATCGAGCGAGATGTTGAGGCGATTGAGCCCAGCCGCGCGCAGCGGACCGAGCAAGGGTTCCAGCAGTACGCCATTGGTGGTCAGGCCGACGGTCGGCACCAGCGTGCGCGCAAAACGCACATGCTCGACGAGGTCGTCGTTCAGGGTCGGCTCACCGCCGGTCAGGCGAATTTTATGGAGGGGGACGGCGGCCGCGATCAGGGCCACCAAGCGTTGCAGTTCGGCCGTGCTGGCGCGCTCGGCCGCGAACTGGGCATCGGCGGGCAGGCAGTAGCGGCAACGCAAGTTGCAACGGTCCGTGAGGGACACGCGAAGGTACACGCGGTGATCCTTTCCTCGGTCGATCGAACACAATCGACGTCATGGGAGGTGTCCCCGTTTCCAGAAACACCTCGACCCGTCATCCGTGACGACTATTGTCGTGGTAGGATTGCGGGTTCGGAAACCGTCAGAAACGTTGTCAAGGGGGACCGCCGCCCATCCGGTCCCGTGGCAGAGCCAACGGGCGTCAGCAGGTCG
>CAYQAQ010000208.1:0-6090 GCA_964415495.1 uncultured candidatus Brocadiaceae bacterium
ATCGGTCCGGGCTCTATCTGCACCACGCGCGTGGTCGCTGGTGTCGGCGTGCCGCAGATCAGCGCCGTGCGCGACGTGGCAAAAGTCGCGCGCAAGGCCGGCGTGCCGATCATCGCTGATGGCGGCATCAAGTATTCCGGCGATGTGGCCAAGGCCCTCGCGGTCGGTGCGGACGTGGTGATGCTCGGCTCGCTGCTCGCCGGCTGTGATGAATCACCGGGCGAGTCGATCATTTATCAGGGCCGCCAATTCAAAGCCTATCGCGGCATGGGCTCGATCAGTGCCATGCAGCAGGGTTCGGCCGATCGCTATTTCCAGGGCAATGAACGCAATGCCGACAAGCTCGTCGCCGAAGGCATCGAAGGCATGGTGCCCTCGAAGGGCCCCTTGAAAGTCGTGGTCTTCCAAATGGTCGGCGGCCTGAAAGCGGCGCTCGGCTACTGCGGCTCGAAGGACATCCCGACCCTGCAGAAGAAAGCGGTGCTCATGCGCATGACCGCCGCCGGCCTGCGCGAGTCCCATCCTCACGATGTGACCATCACCAAAGAAGCGCCGAATTATCGACCTGAATAGACGCGGTTTCGAGTTTTCAGTCCATATCCCCGATCGGATCAGTCCGTGCAGCACGAACGTATTATTATTCTCGACTTTGGTTCCCAAGTCACGCAGCTCATCGCGCGCCGGGTGCGTGAAGCGAATGTGTTCTGTGAGATCCTGCCATGTTCTGCACCGTTGGAGTCGCTCACAGGCGCCAAGGGTCTGATTCTTTCCGGCGGTCCGGCGTCGGTCTACGCGCCGGGTGCGCCGCAGATCAGTCAGGACGTGTACAAACTCGGCATCCCGATCCTCGGTATTTGTTACGGCATGCAAATCACTGCGCATGTCAATGGCGGGCGGGTTGAAAAAGCAGGCCATCGCGAATTCGGACGCACGGTGATGACCTGCGTGCCCGCTTCGGACCTGTTCCATGGCCTGGACGTCAAGCAGACGGTGTGGATGAGCCATGGCGATCGCATCGAAGCGATCCCCGGTGCCGAGATTTTCGCCCATAGTGACAACTGTCCGCTCGCCGCCGTGCGGGTCACGAAGCTCAATTTTCACGGTGTGCAGTTCCATCCGGAAGTGGTGCACACCGATCATGGCCGCGCGATCATCCATAACTTCCTGTTTCGCATTGCCGGATGCAGCGGTGATTGGCAGATGGGCAGCTTCATCGACGAAGAAATCTCCCGCATTCGTAAGCAGGTGGGGGCGGATCGCGTCATTCTGGGCCTGTCGGGCGGCGTTGATTCGTCGGTCGCGGCGGTGCTGCTGCATAAAGCCATCGGCAAGCAACTGACCTGTATTTTCGTCAACAACGGCGTGCTACGCCAGGACGAGGCCGCCGGTGTGCGCGAACTCTTCGCCGAGCACATCGGCATCGATCTCGACTACGTTGACGCCACCGATCGCTTCCTGAGCAAGCTCGCCGGTGTCAGCGATCCGGAACGCAAGCGCAAGATCATCGGTTACGAATTCGTCGCCGTGTTCAAAGAAGAGGCTGAACGCATCAAAGCGGCATCCGGCGGCCATGTGCGCTATCTCGCTCAGGGCACGCTCTATCCCGACGTCATTGAATCGGTGTCGGTGCACGGCGGCCCCGCGTCGGTGATCAAGAGCCACCACAACGTCGGCGGCCTGCCGGCGGATCTGGGCTTAGGGTTAATCGAACCGTTTCGCTTCTTGTTCAAGGACGAAGTGCGCACCATCGGCAAGGCGCTGGGTCTGTCCGACGCGGTGGTCTGGCGTCAGCCCTTCCCGGGCCCCGGTCTGGCCGTGCGCATCCTCGGCGACATCACGCCTGAGAAAGTGGCGACGCTGCAAGCAGCCGACGCCATTGTGCGCCAAGAGATCGCCGCCGCCGGTTTAGAGCGCGCCATCTGGCAGGCCTTCGCCGTGCTGCTACCGGTCAAGAGCGTCGGCGTCATGGGCGACGAACGCACCTACGAAGACGCCTGCGCCGTGCGCGCGGTGACCTCGACCGACGGCATGACCGCCGACTGGGCGCACCTGCCGCACGATCTCCTCGGCCGCATCAGCACGCGCATCATCAACGAAGTGCGCGGCATCAACCGCGTGGTCTACGACATCACGAGCAAGCCGCCGGGTACGATTGAATGGGAGTGAGGCGATGATCGCAGCTCAATTCCGGACCCTCATTGCCGCCCTCAATCAGGCGGATTGCCGGTATTTGGTGGTCGGCGGTTTTGCAGTGGTGGCCCATGGTTATTTACGTTTGACCGGAGATATCGATTTGGTTTTGGATCTGGAGGAACCGGTCGCCGCAGGGGCCGTATTGCGTGTCCTTGAAACTTTAGGCTATCGTCCGCGGGCTCCAGTGCCGTGGACTGACTATCTCGACCCGGATAAACGGCGACGGTGGCGCGACGAAAAGGACATGGTGGTTTTTTCTGCCTACGGCTCTGGGCCTTATGGCGCGACCCTGGATCTCTTTCTCGAAACCCCATTTCCGTTTAAGCCGGCCTGGGAAGAGCGCACAGACCTTGATATAGGCAGCGGAGTAATCGCTCATTTCGTGGATTTTTCTCGGTTATGTGCTATGAAAGAGCAGGCAGGCCGTCCCAAGGATCTTGATGACCTGGAGAACCTGCGCCGGATCCACGATGCCTGACGACTCCGCCATTACGCAACGACGTCGCGAAGCCAGTTGGCCCTTGGCCGTTCGATTGGACTGCTTGGATGGCTTGCATGAGCTGGCGATGCAATTGCTGGCTCAACGGACTTCGGTGCGCGTTCCCGCCCCTGATACGACCACGCCCGATCGCACGTGATCCCGCGCGGAAGCGCGCTAGGGTTGCTCGCCAGCGAGGTGCCCCATGTCCGATACGCCCGTGCTTCCGTTCCACTTCGTCTGGCGCACCGGTGCCGAGACCACCTCGCTGAGCGCCGCGTTGCTGGTGCTTGAGGACCAGCCGGAGGTCGTGGCATGGCACCTGAACGAGGGCCATCTCCAGCAAGCTCTGCGCGATCAAGGCTACACGGTGCTGGCTGCCGACCTGGGCGGCGGCGCTGACGGTGTCGCGACCCTGCGTGAACGCCTGCGCATCGCCATCGAACTGCACCGCACCTGGTGGAGCGCTCAAGAAGCTGGCGATGCCCTGGGCAAGGCCATCGGCTCGCTGGGCGGGATCCTGCATCGTCGCGGCAAGGATTTACTCGATCAATCACGCAAGCAATTGAGTGGCTTCCGGGCCTGGTTGGCCGAGTCGATCCGCCCGCGCTGACGGCTCACTGGCTCGGTGAGCTCTTGCCGTCGGGTTCAATCTCAGCTGCGCTCGCGTGTTCAGCCCACGTACGCAAGGCCGGTGCGACCACCGCATCCAACAGCACTTTGGCACAGGCGGCGATCGGTACCGCCAGGATCATGCCATACAGCCCGAGCAGCGAGCCGCCGGCAATGATCGCGAGCAGGATCACCAGCGGATGCAGATGCGTCGCCTTGCCCTGGATGAGCGGGTTGAGGACATAATCTTCCAACACCTGGGCGATGACATTGACGATCGCCGGGAGTAGCAGGATCTTCCACCAGATCGGGCTCAAGGTATCGCCTTCGCTGGCGACATAGAAGCCGGGTTCGGTGGCGCCGATGGCGGCGGTGGCGACCAGCATCCAGGCGATTGGCAAACCGAGCGCCGAGGCGTAGGGAATCAAGCTGACGAGGCCGGTGAGAATGCCGATCACGGCGGCATATGGTACGCCCACGAGACTCCAGCCGATGGCATATATCACCGCCAGCAGTCCGGCCGTGATGAGGCGTCCGCGCACAAAACCGCTGATGATCAGGTCCATCCGCTGCAGCAGCGGTTCAGCCTTGCTGCGCAGGGGAGCGGGCACTAGGTCGTGCGTCCAGTGCGCGACGGCGGGGAAGCTGGCGGATAATGGCACAAAGGCGAAGAGAAAGATGGTGACGAAGAGCACGATCCCGAATATCATTTCGGTCGTATCGCCGAGGAAGTGCGCCGCTTTGCTGATGATGTCCCGGATCGGATCGGCAATCGGTGGTGCCTTGTCCATCTCCGGTATGGTCGTCGTTGGCGCGGCTTCGTCAGGTAACGGTTGAGGTACCGGCTGGTCGAGCATCGCCGCAGCGTGGTGTGGTTCTGGTGCCGTTGAGGACACTGGCGTTACCAATGCGGTCACCGACGTTACGATCGGTTCGAGGCGCTCGCGTAGCCACGCAGGTCGCTCTTCATCAGTGAGATAGTCCTCTGCTTGCGCCAAGAGACGCGGCGCATCCTGAATCAGCTGCGCCGCTTGTTTGGTCACCGGCACCATGATCAGCGCACCAAGGGCAAGAATCGACAGCACCAACCCACTGAGCAGGGTAAATGCCGCCCCAGTCCGACCCAGGCGCGGGACCCGTCGCGCCAAACCGGCGACCAAGGGTTCGCACAGATACGCGGCGGTCAGCGCGAGCAGCAGGGGTACCGTGACCACGCCAACCCGATAGCCGAGCCACAACACGAAGATCGCGCATGTGAAGACGATCAGATCGCGCACCCAGCGGAACTGCCACAAGTGGCGATCGTGGGGATTGTCGGGTATGGCCATGGCTGCGTAGTCTAGAGTCCTGGCAGTGCCAGGATATGCCATTTATTCGGCCATTTCAGCCAAGAATACGACGGACGGGAAGGCCAACACGCAAACACCGTCCCCGTCAGACGACGGGGACGGTGTTGCCTGTGCTCCGGTGTGTTGGCGCGCAGGTGGTCTGCTTACTTCGCGTACTTGACCGAGCAGCCGTAGGCTTGCGTCTCGGGAACCGAGATCGGCTTGCCCGCCTGCACTTCCGCCCAGGCCTGGGCGATGTAGTTGGTGGCGCCAGCGATGTCGGCGGTGTTGGCGCTCTTATTCGAATCGATGGCACCTTGATAGACCAGCAGGCCTTCTGGCGAGATCAGGTACATGTGCGGCGTGGTCCGGGCAGCATAGGCCTTGCCGGTGGCGCCGGTGGGATCGAGCAACACCGCGGTCGGCTCGGCACCTTTTTCCGCGGTGATCGACGCGGCCGTCTCTTGGGTCAAATGACCCTGCGTGCCCGGTGCCGAGGAGTTGATTGTCAGCCACACGCCACCAGCGCCGGTGATCTCGGCCTGCAGCTTCTGCATATGGCCTTCATTATAGTGTTTTTTCACGAAGGGGCAGTCGTGGTTGACCCATTCCAGCACCACCCACTTGCCACTGTGGTCAGCCAGCGACTGCAGATTGCCGGTGTGATCGGTCAGGGTGAACGGCGGCGCGGGCTTGCCGATATCGGCGGCAGCGAGGGACGCAGCGGCAAGGGATAGACAGAGCAGAGCAAAGAAACGCATGGGGAACTCCAGAGGGTTCAAGGGTTATTCGCCAGGGAGGTCAAGCACGAGGCGGCGCGGACCAGCGGCCGTCGCCAACACCAGCGGCAGCGCGGATGCGGTGCCGCTGAGCGGAATACGGATGATAGCGTCAGTGATCGCGATGGAACCATAATCGATGACCAGGCCCGCCACCGCTTCCGGAAATACGTGGTGAATCTGCGTCGCGGCAGGACCCGCCAGTGTGATCGTCAGCAGGCGGTCCTGGTGACTGACCGTGGTCACCTGCAGCTGCGCCGAGTCGGCGGGTTGCGGCACGAGGCTGCGTCCCTGCGCGATCACGGTGGCGGCTTCGGCGCTGGCCGTTGCGACCACGTGCTGTTTGCCGGGTACGCAGATGGCGTCACAGGCGAGCCAACTGACCACGGCGCTGATCGGATCCGTAGTGCGGACCCCATGCAGACGTGTGGTCAGCACGACTTCGTCCTCGTAGCCGAACGTGGCAAAGGTGCCATCGAAGAAGCGCGTCGGCAGCGGCCACGCAAGGTCCTCGGCATGCGCGCCTGCGGGCAGCGTCCATTGCACGCGCACGGCCATGCCACTGTCGCCCGGATTCTGCCAGTAGACGTGCCACGGCGGTTCGATGCGCAAGCGAATCGCGGCGTCGACGCTGGATTCCGCCGCGTCAGCAACCAACAGATCCACCGCGATCGTCGGCGCGGTGCTCGCGAGCGCAGCG
>CAYQAQ010000209.1:0-6076 GCA_964415495.1 uncultured candidatus Brocadiaceae bacterium
TGCGGCCAACACGCCAGACCATCACGGTCGTGCACGCGCATCGGTGCCAACACCGCCCCACCCTGCACGGCCAATGGACCACTAACGGCCGACTCGCCGGGCGTCAGCCAGCGTTCCTCAGGGCGCTCCGGAATGGTTGATGTACCAAGACGACCACCACCACCCGGAGCGCTGCGCGCTGCACGCCACTGCGGTGGCGGCGGTGCGACCGGCAGGCCGACCGCCAACAAACCGTCCTTGGGCGTGCCAATGTACACGCGGCCATGGGCAACCGTCGGTGAACTGAGGAATAAATCGCCCGCCTGCACTGGCGTGGTTTGTAGAGGCATCTCCCACACGCGGCGCAGGTCGCTGGCGTGCAGGCAGTACAGGATACCCGCGGTGCTGACGACATAGAGATGCTGCTCCGCCAAAGCCGGCGAGGCGACGATCGGCGACGGTGCCTGCCATGCGGCCAGTTCCTTGCCATCGTAATCAAGGGCGACGACGCGCCCATCGCTGATCGCGGCATAAATTCGGTCTGGTCCTGCGATCACCTGACCGAGCACCGTGCGCGCCGTAGCGACTTGCCAGCGCGCTGCGCCCGTGACCGCGTCCAGCGCCCAGATGGCACCGCCAGCGGCGAGTTGCGCGCGGGCCTCGGCTTCAGGTGTGCCGTGCTCGACCATCCAGGCGAGCTGCTTGGGCAGGGCCTGCTCAGCGCTCTCAACAAAGGTACCGTTGCCCATACCGATCACCACCAAGCCACGCTCCGGGGCAATGGTCGGCCCGCTGAACACCGGGTAGGGCGTCGCCACGCGCCACTGTTCCGTGCCGGTGTCAGCGGTGACGCAGACCAAACCATTGCCGCCCCAGCGGCCGAGCGGAAGGTAAGCACGATCCTCCCACAGGGCCGGCGCACCCGACGCATCGGGGTGTTGATCACCCGGAAGATGCCACAGCCGCTGCGGAGCGCCGTCCGGACCCGGTTCGCGCGCGAAGGCGTAATAGCCATCGCGACCGGCACCGACGATCACCTGCTCGGGACCAAGCGTGGGCGTCGATTCGACGTGACTGGCGGCACGGTGGCTCCACAGATGCTTGCCGCTGCGCATATCGAAGAGACTCAGCCGGGCATCGCGGGTCTGGTGCAGACCCTCGCCCAGCGCAACGCGGTCGCCGTGCACCGATGGCGACGAGAAGGTCGCGCGCAGATCGGGCATGCCTCCACGCCACACCAGCGAGCCATCACGGGCATCAATGCACAGCAGTTCGCCTTTGCCGGTGACATCGAAAACCGAAATACGCGCGGTGGAGATCAACACGTAATCACCAACGACCGCCGGCGAGGCATAGACCGCAGTACCCGCGTCGACCGGATAGCGCCAGACCAAGCCGGGAGCGGTGGGATCGCTCGCGCCAGGCTGCCAGCCGCGACGCTCCAGCTGCCCGCGGAAGCCGGGCCATCCAGCGCTGTCCGCAATCGTCGCAGAGCCGCTGGCTCCACCAGACGGCAGGGCCGCGAAGCCGTACCACAAACTGGCGATGACCGCCGCGACCAGCAGCAAGCCGACCTTTTGCCGCCACGCCAGTTTGATCAGCAGCCAGACGGTGCGCGGCTTGGTCAAGGCGACGAGCGCACTGACCAGGGCGGCGACAATCACCGGCAACAGGGCGAGCAGCGCTTGCAGCGGCCCGAGCATGATCGGCACCACACTCAAGCTGTTCAACATGGCGTGGGGGAAGAGATCCGGAATCATAGATTCACCGGGTAACCGCTGCGACCTCGCCAGCCAGCGTGAAGAGCTGGCGGGCGCGCTCATGCCACCTCTGGCTATGGTCGTGGAAGGTCGGATTGTTGAAATGGTAAGAGATGGCCGGCATGTGGGACGTCAGCGCGATCCAGTCGTCGAACATCGCGGTGACTCGCTAGGCGGTAAGAAATCGCGATCATGCGGCCGCTCTTGAGCGCGCTCGCTGAGTGCTGCCACAGCTGGTCGCGCTTGGTCCGGATCGACCTGGTCAGGGGCAAAGTCGAGCCATACCCGCCACTTCCCCTGCCCCTGCTCGCTGGCAAGAATGACCTCGGGTGCCTCGCCGGCATACAGACCTGCCGTGATGACGGCAATGAGAACGGCGCGGCTGAAGTGCGGTGACATGAGGTCTTTCAACAAGTGAACGCGCGTACATCCTTTTGGTGACGATCAATCCTATCTATGGGGAATATACCTTGCTACGGAAGCGGTGTCACACGGAATAGAGCCCGGCGTTGAAGAATAGCCGCCTCGCACCGGCTCTGAAACATGCTGTACACGGGTTCACTTATGGGATGTCCGGAGACATGAGCACGATCGATGAGATCGCCAAGCAGGTTGGGGCTTCACGGGTCACCGTGCAGCGCGTGCTCAATGGTTCGTTCCCCTATGCCAGGGCCGGAGCCGAGGCCCGCGCCAAGCGCATCCGGCAGCTGGCCCGGACCCTGCACTGGCGCCCACATGCCGGTGCCCGCGCCACCGCGAGCGGACGCTTCGGGGCCGTCGCCATACTGGTGCGACGTAGACTGGGTCCGACCCACGACCCGGTAGCAAGCGGGGCCCATGATGCGCTGGCCGCGCAGGGTCTGCGACTGGTCTTTACCTTGGTCGAAGACGATCTGATCAATAACGGCACGATTCCCCACTTGCTCGCCGAGCGTTCCGTTGATGGCATCCTGGTCAACTTCGCGTGTACCATGCCGCCATCCCTTGCTCGCGCCTTACGCCGCACCGGCCTACCCATCGTGACGATCAACGCCAATGCGCGGCACGACTGCGTCCTGCCCGATGACGCCGAAGCCGGCAGTCGCCTAGTCTACCAGCTGCACGGTGTCGGCCATCGCCGGATCACCTACGTCACCGTCGCCGCCGCCGATGTTGGCGCCCATGGACACTACAGCCTGAGCGAGCGGCTGCTGGGCTACCGCAGCGCCTGCACCCGTCTGGGCTGCACGGCGCTGGTAGTCGAAGCACCATCACCCCAACTCCCCTTGGCGAAGCGCATCGCCGCCTGGCGGCACCTGCTGCAGAAACACCGCAAAACCACCGCCTGGATCATCTATCAGCACCGCGATGTCGGTGCCGCGGTGGCCGCTGCCGCCGGCCTTGGCCTGGAGATCCCGCGCGATCTGTCGATAGCCGGATTCCGTTTTGAATCTGTGCTCGACGGCCCGGGCGGTGCGATCAGCGCCATGATGATCCCCTTCCATACCTGCGGTCGCCAAGCCGCCGAGATGCTGATCGGTCGCTTGGCCGACTCGAGTCGTGCGCATCACCCCAGCATCCGGGTGCCCTTTCTCGATGCGGGCAGCGAAACCATCGCCCCGCCGCCAACCACCTCCACCACCCGTTCCTGATCCCGAGGCCTCCATGTCCTTCACGTCCTTTCTCGCCCTGCTGGCGGCGCTGCTGCTGCCAGCGACCCAGGCCTTCATCAACCCCGGTTTTACCCCGGCACATCTGGTGCAGGGCTCTCGCCTCGTCATCGAAGGGTCCGTGCGACCCGACGGCGACGGCGTCTGGGTCCTGGCCGACGCGCGCGCGATCAAGGGTGCGCTCGACACACCGCTCCGGATGACGGTCAAGGATGCGAGTGCCGGCTTCGCCGAGTCTGTGGGCGCAGGAACCCCTGCGGTGCTTCTGCTGGGCAAAGATGAATCGGGCAAGAACAAGGCCTTCTGCTTCGCGGGCGGTTCCTGGTTCGACTGCATGATCGCCGCCGACGGAACGTGGCGAATCACCGCCAATAATCAGGGCATGCTCGGCACCTATGCCGGAGACGCGCTCATGCTGGCACGCATGGCCGAACACCTCGCCAACAATCCGGATGCGCTGGTCCCGACGAGCGCCGGCGTGCGCTGGCATGCGTCGGTGCAGGTCGGCAGCGCCGAGGGCTTGCGCGGGCTGCTCACCCTGCGTACCGGGCCTGAGGGCCAACCGCATCTGTTGGCCGTCGCCGAGGGCGGCGACCGCATTCTCACGGTCACCGGCCGGCGGAAGTTCGGTGATAGCACGCAGGCTCTGGGGCTGACGTCCGCCTCGCGTTTGGCCGCCATCCTCGATGCCGATGGCGATGGCCACGATGATATCGCCTCCTGGGACGGAGCTGCCCTACGCCTGCATCGCTGGAATGGCACCGCTTTCGTCAGCGGCGAGTCGATACTCACCATCGCCGATTGCACCGGGCTCGAACCCATGGTTATTGCCGGTCACGCTGGTCTGGTGATCAACCGCCCCGGCGATCCCCTGCTGCTGCGCGCCAGCACTGGGTGGACTGCGGCCCCCCTCCCAGCCGGTATCGCGGTGGACGGTCAGCCCGGCAGTCTGTTCGTCACCGATCTCGACCAGGACGGCCTGCCCGACGTGGTGCAGCTCGGCAGCACCGGTTCACGCCTGTGGAAGGGACTGGTGGACGGCTTCGCTCCGGCCGTTGGTCTCGCCATTCATGGCGAGCCCGGCAGCTTGGTGACATTAGCAGACGTCGATGGCGACGGTCATCTCGATATCCTCGTCAGCGGACCCGTGCAGCAGAGCCTGTGGACGGCCGACGGGGCTGGCGAATGGCGCAATGTCTTCGCGCACTCCGGCTGGCTGCATAATAAGTCCTCCTCAGGCGCGTCGGCGGTGTTCGCCGCCGACCTCAACCATGATCAGTGGCCCGACCTCGGCATGCTCTATCGGGAGCAGCCGGCGCTCTACCACTTCAACCGCGGTTTCCGCACCTTCGCTGAAGAGGGCGAGGTGCGGCTCGAACAACTGCCGCCCGGTGCCCGCCCCATCGCTGCCACCATCACCGACTTCAACGGCGACGGTGCCAGTGATCTGGCGGTGGCCCTTGAGGACGGTCAGGTGTTCGTCTTGTTCAACGATCTCTACGACGTCCCAGCCCTGCGCGTCCGTTTGGCAGCCGATGCCCCGGCGGCACCGGCAACCGTCGCGGTGCACCTCGCCAGCGGCCCCACTGCCGGACATCGTATCGGCACTTTTCAGATCCCGGCAGCAGGATCAGGAACGGCGATCACCCTGAGCGAGCCCCACGAGGTCGAATTGGTATGGAACTCCGGCGGCAACGAGCGCCGCCAACGCATCAAGCCAGACCCGGTGTCGACCATCGAAGTGGTGCTGGGCGCACCGTAAGGACACGTTCGGGAACGCTTCTGCGTCCCGAGTGCTGGCAGCCGGATCGCAAAGCGACCTGAGGCTGCGTCCGCGGATCGACCTACGTACGAGATGAACGGAAAGCCGCGCAGGACCCTGCGCGGCTTTTCGTCGCGTATTCCATCGCGTAGGTAACCCACATCACCAACGTTGCCTGCACCAGCATCGGCATTATCCGCGCCATCGGCGGCTGGGATCCGATCTGCGTCGAGCTGCTGCCGTCCTAACAAGGCGAGCCCCTTCCGAGGAGCTTGGCTTGACTCCCTCTCCGCCTTGGTACAAAAAGGGTCCGAATGGACCTATCTATGTACCTGCACGCCTTCGTCCCCGATTTCATGGCTGCCGTACACCAAGCCCTGGTGGTCCGCCTGCGCGGAACAGCGATGGCGGTGGCGCTCGACACCAGCCCGCATGCGCCGCTGCTGGCCGTCTCCCGCGAAGCGCGCGCCGCGGGCGTCCACGCCGGTCTGCGCGCTGCGGCTGCGCACCGCCGCTGCCACAGCTTGGTGATCACCACGCCCGAACCCGACTGGTATCAGCGCGCGCACACTGCGCTGCTCACCTTGGTCGAAACCGCGACGCCGCGCGTCGGCGGCATACCTGGCCGCTATGACGCGGATCTCGCGGGCACCGCGCATCTGTGGTCAGCCACCACCGCTGCCGAACGCCTGCGCGTGCAGGCGCGCACGCAGTTGCACCTCGAGCTGCGCTGCGGTGTCGCCGCGCGATTGGTGCTGGCGCGATTGGCGGCATGCAGTGGTCGCGCAATCGATACCGCCGAGAGCACCTGGTGTGATGCGCTGCCGCTGACGGTGCTCGATGATCTTACACCGGCGGCGCGCGCGACCCTGGCGCAGTGCGCGGTGACCACGATCGGTCAGGCACGAGCACTCGGTGCGTCGGCG
>CAYQAQ010000210.1:0-742 GCA_964415495.1 uncultured candidatus Brocadiaceae bacterium
GAGGTCTTTTCGCCTGCGGATTTGCGCGCGTGGGCCGATGGCCTCGGCGCCGAGACCTTCGTCGGTACCTCGGGTCGCGTGTTTCCCAAGATGTTCAAAGGCGCGAACCTGCTCGCCGCGTGGCTTGATCGCCTGACCAGCTTGAACGTGCGCACGCGCGGACGCTTGCGCTGGAAGGGCATCGCTTCCGACGCCACCAACGGGCCAACGGTGACCTGTGCCGGACCTGACGGTGATCAGGTCTTTCAACCGAAGGCGGTGATTCTGGCGCTGGGTGGTGCGAGCTGGCCGGAAACCGGGTCGGATGGCCAGTGGACCAGCCTGCTCGCGGGTCTCGGCGTGCCGTTCGCTCCGTGGCAACCGGCCAATGTCGCGCTGACCGTCGACTGGCCACCAAGCCTGCACGCCCACGCTGGTGAGCCGCTCAAGACCATCGCCTTGAGCACCGGCGATGGGCAATGGGTGCGCGGCGAGCTCGTGATCAGCGCCACCGGCCTGGAAGGCGGCGGCGTGTACACGGTCAGTCGTGCCCTGCGCGAAGCGCACGCGCGTGGCCCGGCGCAGCTGCATCTGGACCTCAAGCCCGATCTGAGCGTGGAGGTCCTGCGCACGCGCGGTGCCGGACTGGCCCGCGGCGAATTGCTGCGCCGCCTGCGCTTGGGGCCGGTGGCCGATGCGCTGCTGGCGGCTTTTGCCGAGCTCGGCCGCAGCGAACCCGACCTGATCGCAGCGATCAAGGACC
>CAYQAQ010000210.1:752-3272 GCA_964415495.1 uncultured candidatus Brocadiaceae bacterium
CGGCATCCCCTTCGCCGCCTGCGACGAGGGGCTCCAGCTCAAAGCCCTCCCCAAAGTGTGGGTATGCGGCGAAATGCTGGATTGGGAGGCGCCAACCGGTGGGTATCTGATCCAAGGCTGCGTCAGCACCGGCGTGTGGGCGGCGCGGGCGATCTTGCGCGAGCTAGGCCTGCCGGTGACCACCCCAGCCCTTCACTCACCCCTGCCCATGCCTGGGGTTTCCCGTTGATCCGCCGCCGTCAGCCGCGTCTCCTGGAGCTCTTATGACGCGCACCCTGCCGCTGTTGATCCTTGCTGGCTGCGCCGTGGCCGTCCTTGCCGGCTGCGGCAGCGACCGTGGCGAGCGCGCCTATTACCGCAGCCGCTACGTGCCTGAACGCGTCGACCAGTCCTACACCGGCATCCAGCGCGCGCAGTGGCGCGGCGACGCCGAAGTGTTCGAGCTGCCCTCACGGCCACCTGCGCTCAACGGCGAGCACTACGCCCGCGTCAACTGCGACAAGCCCGGGCCGCAATTCAAACCGCAGCCCATCGTCGCTTACGCCGACGAAGTGCGCGGCAATACCCGCCTGGATGTCGCCCACATCGGCGGCATGGACACCCGCCCAGTGCCGCTCGGCGCGCTCGATCCACTCCCTGGCCATCGCATCGGCGGCATGCATGACGGCGCCCCGCGCGGCGTCTACGACACCAAGGCGCCGCATCAGACCGTCTCTGACTGGGACCGTCGCCCGCGCGTCATCCCTGGCGAAGGCGTCGATTCCCGCGCTGACGTCCCCATCGGCGCGCAACGCGATATGGCAAAAGACGATTATTGTCTGACCGACGCTCTGCCGCCGCTCAAGCGCTGAAAGACGGACGTCAATAGCCTACCCCGTCAAGGTGCGCACCAATGCGCCCGACATCACGCGGATAGAAATCCGGCTATCCGCATCCGACCATAAGACACAGAGGCCACAGAGGGCCACAGAGCCGCAGCTCCGCGGAGAGAATCACCGTCAAGGCTCTCCTCTGTGGCCCTCTGAGCTCTCTGAGCCTTGTGGTCGGACTCTGACAGCGACGTTTCTGCGATCAGCACGATCAGCGCACAATCAACGCCGCGCCCGCCAAAGTCACGCGGTCGCCGATGTCATAGCGCTCACCAAACTCGACGCGGATTTCCAGGATGTCGATGCTGGTGACATCGAGAGTGATGCGTTCGGCGGGATCGCGGCCGGTAAGTGCGTCGCGGCGCCAGAGTTCGCGGCCGTCGCCGCTGATGATGACCGGGCAGTGGCCTTCGAAGCCGACTTCGTCAGCAATGCCGATCATGGTGGTGAAGCGCCCGTAGCGTTGATGCAGCTGCCAACGCAGCCGGGCTTGGCTGTGAATGACCACGCCTTTGCCGTAGCGCACACCGTCGAGCAGGATCGGGCCGCCTTCCAGATTGCGATCGCGGTGATGCGGCCAGACGCGGCCGAACGCGCCGACTTCTTCGACCAGGATCGGCGTCAGATCGCTCAGATAGATGCGCTTTCCGCCTTCGACGCGCAGCGGAATGCCGGTCGGCCAAGCCTGCACCTGCACGCGCGGAGCGGCAACTAAACGCGGCTGGGGCCCGGGCAATAAGGCCACCGGTGGCTGGGCCGGATCGAGTTCGGCCAGCACGCGCAGGACATCCGGACTCCGATCGCTGCCGGCCAAGCGCAGGCCGAGACAGTCGACAAGATCAATGGTCAACTCGCCGAGCGTGTCCGAGACGAACACCAGCTGGCCGGCACGAATGCCGCGCACGCGACCGTCGTAGGTGCCACTGACCACAACCACGCGATCGGCCGCGCCGGCGGCGGGTAGTTTCGTGCCCCAACCACGCACAGCGGTCAACGGCAGCGCCAGATCACCGAGACTGGTGCGCGCAATGAGCGCATCGTCGTCGCCCGGCACCAAGCCAAGGCAGGGCAAGCGCGAACCGTCGACCAGCCACAGGCCGAGCGGTGCCGCCGCAGGCGCAGCACCGTCGAGGCGCAGGGCATCCACGTCGGCCAAACTGATGGCGGTCGTTGCGACCCCGATCATCCCGGCGTCCCGCCAGTGCACGGTGCCGGTCTGCTCACTGCCATCGAGCAACAGCACGGTGTCAGCAGCCGAGGCGCTGCCGCAGGTCAGGATCACCGCCAGAGAGAGCAGAACACGCCGCATGGTGGCAGTCTGAACCCAGAGACGGCGCATGCCACGGCTTTACCGGGTCAGCTGCAGGAGACAGACCGCCCGGCAACGCCGAAGGCGACGCAGGCCAAGGCTGGGCAAAGTGTTCCCGGCCGGTACGAGGTGGTCCGTGTTTGGCGTGCTGCATCCATTGCTGCTGTGGGGAACGTTGGCGGTCGGGATTCCGATCGCGATCCACTTGCTGTTGCGTCAGCGGCCGCGGCCGCGGCCGTGGGCGGCGATGCGTTGGCTGCAAGCCGCCATGCAGCGGGCCCAACGCCGCTTCCGTCTGACGAATCTGCTCCTGCTGCTGCTGCGCTGCTTGATCGTGGCGCT
>CAYQAQ010000210.1:3282-4559 GCA_964415495.1 uncultured candidatus Brocadiaceae bacterium
CGCTGATCGCCCTCGCCTTGGCGCGGCCGAGCTGGTCGCTGCTCGGTCAAGGCGGTAGCTTGGTATTGGTGTTCGACCAAACAGCGTCGATGGAGGCGCGCGGCGACCAGCCCGGTCCGCTCGCCGATGCCATCACCGCGTTATCCAGTGCCGACTTACCGGGCCGAGTCCGCATCATCGGGGTGTCCGACCGCGCGCGTCTGATCGCCGAAGGCGGCCCGGAAGAAGCGCGCGCCGCGCTGCAACGTCTGACCGCACAACCGCTCCCGGGCGGCCTGGATGCGCTCGCCAGTGCGGAGACCAGCGCCAGCCTACTCGATCAACTTCCCGCGGACGCCGATGTGGTCCTGATCAGCGATTTTCAACAAGATGACGGCACCGTACTCGCCGCACTGCTGCGCGAACACGCGCGCAGTGTCCGCCGCTGGTCGGTGGGTACACCAACCAGCAACGCCGCGATCGTGGGTCTGGAGCGCCTGCCTGACCCCCTACCGGGCGAAGCCGATGAAGCCCTGCTGACCCTGTTCCAAGGCAGCGATTCGCCGATCCGCCTCGCCGTCGATAGCGGCCCGGCCACCGAAGTCGGTCGCGGTGCCCGCTTCGCCGTACCGCCGTTAGAAGCCGGCGATCACCGACTGGCGATCAGCATTGCCGATCAGGGCCTCGCCTACGATAATCGCTTGGAATTGCCGCTGCGCGTACGCGCGCCGGTCCCGGTGCTGCTGGCCGTCGAACATACCGATTTTCTCGCCGCCAGTCTGCTCGCCGATAGCCGACACTTCGCGCCGGCCACCGGTGATCGACCGCAAGTGCTGCCCGCACAACTGCCCGCCGAAGCACTGCCCCCGCGCGGCTTGGTCGCGTTGCGCGGTCGCAGTGGAGACGGCGAACGCCTCGCGCGCTGGCTGCGCGCTGGCGGCGTGCTGTGGGCACCGCTTGATCTCCTGCGCGAGGATCCGGCGCTGGCCCCACTGGTCGCCGAGATCGCGGTCGGCGAGGCGATTCCGCCGGCGCCCTTCGTCAGCGGCATGCGCGATCTCGACGATGTCTTCGCCACCGCAGCGCCCGCCACCGTGCTCTCGCTCACCACCCTGCCGCCCACCGCCGAGGTCATTCTGCGCGCAGGGCGCGAACCCTTGATCATCGTCCTGCCGATCGATCGTGGTCGTTTGGTCGTCGAATGCTCGCCATTATCGGGCGATTCCGGTTTGACCGCGCGCGGTGCCACGCCCTTATGGGTGCGTCGCGTTGTGCGCCGCCTGACGGCGGCCACCGAC
>CAYQAQ010000210.1:4569-6062 GCA_964415495.1 uncultured candidatus Brocadiaceae bacterium
GAGCCGCTATGGTGGGAAGCCGGCCGGCCAGCGCCGGCCGACGCCGAACTGCGGCGCGCCGGCATCCGGGTAACCGCCCGAGCGCAAGAAGTGCTGATGGCCGAACCGGGCACCTGGACCGCCGCTGATGGTCGACACGTGATCATCACGCCGAATCGCGAGGAAGCGCGCATCGACCGCGCCGCGCCGCCCGGAGCCGCGCGTGACGTGAGCGAAGCCTTGCCAGCACGCAGCGGTGCCGACTGGGGCGTGTGGTTACTGTTGACCGCGATCGTGGTGCTGTTCCTCGAAGGTGCCCTCGCCGCTTGGGCCGGGAGGCAGTATGGACGTTGAGACCGCGCCGAGCCCAGGGCCGAGCCAGCGCATCGATTTCCATTGGGAACACATCGGCGCAGATTGGCATCTCTTGCTGTATCTGCTTGCCGCGCTCGGCTTAGCCTGGTGGGCGCATCGCCGCTACGGCCCTAGCCCCGCCGGCTGGAGCGGCCGCATCGCGCGCAGTTGCCGCTGGCTGACCATCGTGCTGCTGGTGGTGATGGCCGCGGGCCCGGCGTGGCGCAACACCAGCACCACCGCGATTCCCGGCCGTCTGTTGGTCGCCGTCGATCTCTCGGCGTCGATGGCGCGCACCGATACCCCGGATGAACGGCCGCGCATCGCCGTCGCCAGCGATCTCGCCGTCGCCGTGCAGACCTTGGCCACCTCGCGCCATCTCCTGCAAGAATGGCGCGCCATTGGCGGCATAGATGAAGCCGTCGATGCCGCCGGCTTGGCCACCACCTTCGCCTCGGCCACCGGCAGCAGCAGTCCGCTCGGCGATGAAGTGCAGCGCTTGGCTGATCCCGGTCGCTGCGACCATCTCATCGTCGTCACCGATGGCCGCGTCACCACCGGCACCGATCTCGCCACGTTAGCAGAACTGCTGCGTGAACGCGATGTCGGCTTGAGCATCCTCGCCGTCGGCGAAACTCACATCGATCCGGCGCTGTGGATCGATCAACTGGTGGTCAATCGCAATGCCGCCCTCGGCGAACGCGAACCGGTCGTGGTGCGCTTGGCGGGGCGCGCCCTCGATGAGGAAGCGCCGGTGACCGTGCGCGTCAGCGTCAATGGACGCGACCTGGATCTGCGCGATGCCGAGCGCACCGCCGAACATGACGGCATCAGCGAATGGATCGCGCGCCTGGGTGCGGAATTCCACGATGAAGGCGAAACGATTTTGCGCGTCGAAGTACGCCAAGGCGAGCTCAGCGATGTGCGTGAAGTGCGCATCGCCGTCAGCGAGCGCCGCCTACAAGTGCTGGTCCTCGACAGCCGTCCGCGCTACGAACTGCGCTACCTGCGCGAAGCGCTGCGCCGCGATCACACCATCGTGCTGCATGCCTATCTCGGCGATGGCCGGCGTTGGCGGCGCTGGACCGACCTCGGTCCTGGCGATCATCTGCCGCTGACGGCGGCCGAAGTGCGCGACTACGATGTCATCGTGCTCGGCG
>CAYQAQ010000211.1:0-3332 GCA_964415495.1 uncultured candidatus Brocadiaceae bacterium
ATTTCAAAGGCTTGAAGATGCGCATGCCCGGTTTGGGCGGCAAGGTGATCTCACGGGCCGGTGCCAGCGCCGTGACGATGGCTGGCGACGAATTGTTTACCGCCTTCGAACGCGGCGTCATCGATGCGACGGAATGGATCGGACCGTATCACGATACCTTGCGCGGCTTTCCGAAGATCGCGTCACATTATTACACCTGCGGCTGGCAAGAACCGGGCTCGACGCTGGAGTTGCTGATCAACAAAGCGGCGTGGGAATCGCTCGATGACGACCTGCGCGCGGTGGTGCAGCTGTGTGCCAGCAACACTGACCGTCAGATGTACGCGCAATGGATGGCGCGCGACGCCGAGGCCTACGAAGCATTGCTGGTCATGCCCGGGCTGACGGTGGCGCCGTATCCGGAAGCCATCACCAGCGCGTTACGGCCGCTGGCAGCCGAGGTTCTTGACGAAGTCCGCGCCAGCACGCCGGCGGCGGCGAAGGTGCATGATGCGTTCATGGCTTTCCAGCGCCGCTTCAATGCTTACCAGGCGGTCGGCGAATGGCCGTTCGTGCGTATGCTAGGCGGATGAGCATGGGTTGGCGTCGCATCGTCATGGTGGGGTGCGCTGGAATCGAGCGTTGGTCGACCCGGTGGGCGATGCTGGCCGGTTGGCTGGTGCTGGGACTGGCCGTGCTCACGGTGGCTCTGGTCATCGCGCGCTATGGCTTCGGCTGGACACATAACGGCTGGGATGAAGTGCGGTGGCATCTCTTCAGCGCGGCCTTCCTGTTGGCGATGGCCGGATGTTTTGCCAGTAATGGTCATGTGCGCGTCGACGTCGTCCATCAACGGTTGTCGCCGCGGGTGCGGGCGGCCATTGACCTCACGTTGACGTTGTTGGTGCTGTTGCCTTGGTGCGTGGTCATGATCGGGTACGGCAGTCGCTTTGCGTATCGGGCCTGGGATTTGCCCAGTGGCCGCAGTGCCGATCACTGGGCGCAGCAGTTGAGCGCAGGCGCCACGCAGAGTGGTCTGTATCGCGTGGTGGCACCGATCGAAGGCGCGGCCCGCGCCACGTTCCTCCGGGGTGAGCGCTCGACGAACGAAGGCGGCCTGGAGGCGCGCTGGGTGGCCAAGGCGCTGATTCCTGCCGGATTTCTGCTGTTGGCGATCCAAGCCTGCGCCCATGCCGGGCGCCAAGTGCTGATTTTGCTGCCCGCGCCAATGGCTGAGGAGGGCGAGACCTCGCCGGCAGCGTCGTAATGGACGCACTGCTGCCAGTCTTGTTGTTCCTGACTTTGCTGGTGCTGCTCGCCAGCGGTTTTCCGGTCGCGTTTGCTTTGGCTGGAGCGGGTTTGCTGTTCGTCTCCATCGGTGCGCTGTCAGGCGTCATGCAGGTGGGCGATCTCGCATTGGTGCCGGCGCGCGTCTATGACGTGATGCAGAGCATCTCGCTGATGGCGGTGCCGCTCTTCATTCTCATGGGCTTGGTGCTGGAGCGCTCCCGCATTGCCGGGGAATTGTTGGCCACCGCCGAGCGCTGCCTGCGCCACGTGCGCGGCGGCTTGGCGCTGGCGGTGATTCTCGTCGGCGCCTTGATCGCTGCCTGCACCGGCATCGTCGGGGCCACGGTAGTGACGCTCGGCGTGCTGTCGTTACCGGCGATGCTGAAAAGCGGCTACGATCCGCGTCTGGCCACGGGCACCATTGCGGCCTCGGGTACGTTGGGGCAGATTATTCCGCCCTCAGTGGTGTTGGTGTTGCTTGGCGATTTGCTCAATGTGGCGGTCGGCGATTTGTTCATGGCGGCCGTGGTGCCCGGAGCGCTACTGGTACTGGCGTATATTGCCTATGTCCTGGTTCGGGTGCGCATCCAACCCGCGCTGGCACCCTTGCCGCCGCCGGATCCCATACCGGTGCCGGGGCGCGTGCTGCTGCGCGCGGTGGCTACCGGCCTGTTGCCGGCCGCAGCACTGATGGTGCTGGTGTTGGGCGTGATCATGGCCGGTGTCGCGACGCCCACCGAAGCCGCCGCGTGTGGGGCGGTCGGGGCGTTGGTGATCGCCGCCGGTAAGCGCCGGCTGACGTGGGCGGTTTTGCGCGGTGCCGCGTTCGAAACGGCCACCATGACCGCGATGGTGTTCACCATCTTGGCGGCGTCGCAAGTGTTTACGGTCGCCTTCCGTGGCATTGGCGGCGAAGTGTGGCTGACTCAGTTGATCACCGGCTTGGATCCAGGTCCGGTGATGACAGTGGTGGCAATCATGGCGCTGATGTTTGTGCTCGGCTTCTTCCTCGATTTTCTCGAGATTTGCTTCATCGTGGTACCGATCGTGGTGCCCATTTTGGCGCACGTGGGTTGGACCAGCAGCGAGGATCTGGTGCTGATCGGCGTGCTGATGGCAATCAATCTGCAAACGTCGTTTCTCACGCCGCCTTTCGGTTTCAGCCTGTTTTATCTCAAAGGCTGCGCCCCGCCCGAAATTCGCTCCGCCGATATTTACCGGGGAGCGTGGCCGTTTGTGCTGATTCAACTGGTGGTCATTGCCGTGGTCGGATTGTGGCCGGATCTGGTGCTGTGGCTGCCGCGCCTGCTTGCCCGGTAAGTCAACGCGGGAGCGCTTAACCGGCTCTGGATGCCGGTAGGTGACCACCTAGCATCCCGCCAGCGGAGTCACCATGCCAAGTTTCACATCTGCGCGAATGCCGGTCGCCCTCGCTGCCCTCACGCTCATTCTCGCTGCGTGCGGTCCACGCCCAGTGAGCACGGTCGATGAAGCCGGCGTCACCCGCCGTACGGGTGAGATGCAGGGGCGTCGGCAAGTCGGCACCTGGACGTATTTCGACGCCACCGGGGCGCGCGAAGCCAGCGGAGCATGGCAGGATGACAAGCAGTTCGGGCCGTGGAGGTGGTGGCACTCCGATGGCAGCGTCAAACAGCAGGGTGCCTATGCCCCGATGGGTTTGCGCACCGGGTGGTGGACCTTTCATCAGCCCGGTGGCGCGTTGCAGGCGGCGGGCGGATACGGCGATGATCGCGATGGCGCTGCGGACCGTCAGCATGGGCCGTGGACGTGGTGGCGGGCCGACGGCAGCGTCGCTGCGAGCGGTGTTTTCCTGGATGGTAGTCGCGGGATGGTATGGACGACGCGTGCACCCGATGGTGCGGTGCTGACGCAGGGCGCGTATCATCTCGGACACCGGGTGGGTCCATGGCGCGAAGACGGGCCATGGGTGGATCGCGGTGTGCCTGCCGGTCTGGATGCGTACCGCGAACCGCCAGCGGGAACGCCGCGACGGTGGGGCTTATTGCAGGATCAGCGGCCCACCGGCCTGTGGACGGTCTACC
>CAYQAQ010000211.1:3342-5754 GCA_964415495.1 uncultured candidatus Brocadiaceae bacterium
GTCTACCGCAGCGATGGTAGTGTGCTCGCCGTTGCCGAGCGTTCAGAGCGTCTGCAGCGCGTGCTGCTCTATCGCGCCGATGGTTCGCCCGAGGCTTGGGTGCATTGGACGGCAGACGGCAGCCGCATGCTGACGCTATTCGCTGACGGCCAGCCCGTTGCTGATCCGGCGGCATTGCCGCCCGATACGGACGGCGCATCGGTGGAGGAGCGTTTGGCGGCAGCCATTGCCTCCCTCACGGCGCCGTTAACGGCGACCATCGCGACCGCACCACCGGCGGAAGATCTGCCGGCACCGGTGCCGACGACCCTGGCGGAGGTGCCGCTGTCGCCGCAACCCGTCTTGCCGGGCTTGTGGACCGCGAGCGAAGAAGGCGCGGTGGCCTCGCTGGTGCGAGCTTACACGCGCGGGCGTGTGCAGGAACCGGGTGGCTACGGCTTTTCGGAGCCACCGGGTGGCGATCGCCGTTTAGCCGCGCAGATCGAAGGCAAGGCCCTGCCTGGCGTGCGGGTACTCGCGGCCAATGGTTCGGTGCTGAGTCTGACCTCGGCCGATGGGCCAACGGCCGTGGTGGTGATGCGCGGATTTTCTGGTCAGGTTTGTGTGTATTGCGCGAGTCAGACGGCGGCATTGGCCGATCAGATCGCGCGTTTCCGCGAGCGCTCTTGTCGCGTGGTGTTGCTGTATCCTGGAGCGGTGGAGTCTGTGCCCATTTTCTTGCAGGCCGTGCAGAGCCTGGGCCGCGACGTGCCGCCGGATCTCGGCATCGCCATCGATCCTGACCTTGCCTTCGTCAAAGCCTTAGGGATCGAACACATGTTGGCGCGGCCGACGACGTTGGTGGTCGATCGCGCGGGCAGCGTGCAATGGGCTTATGTTGGCCGTGGCAAAGATGATCGTCCCGGTGTCGAAGAGATCCTCAATCGCGTCGAGGCGACTCCGTGAGCGGATCGTTCGACGAAACGCGGCCGATGCAGCAGACGCAGCCGACGGTGCGTGCGGACGGTGCACCGCAGCCGCCGACGCTGTTGGCTGTGAAGCCGGATATTCCTGAAGTCTCGTTGGAGGCGGAACTCGGCCGCGGCGGCATGGGGGTGGTTTATCGTGGCCGACAAACGTATCTCGACCGCATGGTGGCGGTGAAGGTGCTCAAGCCCGAAGTCGGTGGCGAGGAATACACCACGCGCTTCCGCCGTGAAGCCACCTTACTCGCCGGGTTGGCGCATCCGCACATTGTCGCCTGCCATCATGCCGGGGCCCTCGCGGATGGCGCCTGTTACCTGGTGATGGAATTCATCGACGGGCCGAATTTGTGGCAGCATGTGCGCGCCCATGGAGCACTCACGCCCCAAGCCGTGGTGCGCGTCATTCGTGATATCGCCGCCGCACTGAAGTATGCGCAAGGGAAAGGCATTATTCATCGCGATGTGAAGGCCGAGAATATTTTGCTGGCGCCCGGCGGTGGCGATGCGGAGTTCCCGTTCACGGCCAAGCTGGTCGATCTTGGTTTGGCTCGCCCCATGGCCGCCATTGGCGATGCGGCGCTCACGCGCCAAGGCGTGCTGCTCGGTACACCCTCGACGATGGCGCCTGAGCAATTTGATAATCCCGAGGCCGTCGATCATCGCGCCGATATGTACGGACTAGGGTGTGCTGCCTTTCAGGCGCTGACCGGGGAAGCTGCGTTTCGCGGTAACTCGCTGATGGATATTGTCGCGGCCAAGGCCAGCGGCACGGTGCCAGATCCGGTCGAACGCCGCCGAGATTGTCCGCCGGCCGTCGCAGCGTTGATCCGCCGCCTGTTAGCGCGCCGCCCCGAAGACCGCTTTGCCACCTACGATGAGCTCATCGCTGCGTGCACGGCTGTGGGTGAAGGCCGGACAACGCCGCCGGCACGGGCGCATGCCCGGTGGCTGGTGGGCAGCGGCATCGCGGTACTCGTTGGTGCCGCGGCTGTCGTTTTTGCATGGCCCCCAGCCAACGCGTCAGTGCCTGCGCCGCATACCGTCACCTCAGCTCCGGAACCGGATGCGCCCGCGCCAGTCGTGGAAGCATCGCCCGAAGTCGTGGCACCGGCAGTGGCGCTGAGCGTCACGGCGTGGACTCCGTGGCAGCCCCTGCATGGTGAAGAACCCGTCACTGGTTTGGTCGACTGGCAAGCGACCGCTGGCTGGGGCTTGGCGGATGAAGAATCCGGCCTGGTCGGAAACAGCCAGCAGCTCGCCGTGTTGCGTCGCGCGATGCCTGGCGATGCGTGGCGGGTGCGCGGCCGCTTCGGGCCCGTCGGTGCGGCGGATTATCACGAGGCCGGCCTGCAGGTCACAAGTGTCGGTGGCGGCGTGGTACAATTGGCGGTGCGCAATCTCGGTCCGACGCGCTTCCTGGCCGTCGAGCAACTGACGCCAGCTGGCG
>CAYQAQ010000211.1:5764-6008 GCA_964415495.1 uncultured candidatus Brocadiaceae bacterium
GAGGTAGTCGAGCGAGTGCATTTTGCGGCGTTGACCGCAGCCCCACCTTGGGACGTGATGGTCACGGTGGTCGGTCCGACGCTGACCTGGACTGTCGCCGATGCCGCCACCGGTGAGGTGACCTTGACCACACCGGCCACGGGCCTCGGTTTGCTCGTCAACCAAGGTGCGGTGATGGTGCAGGAGTTGGCGCTCAGCCTGCCGGTTGCCGGAGCAGGCTCGGCAGACTAAGCGCCATCCGAGT
>CAYQAQ010000212.1:0-5961 GCA_964415495.1 uncultured candidatus Brocadiaceae bacterium
CTCCGGCAGCTCCCAGCGCACGCCGATGCGGTCGTCGAACAACGACGTTGGTACCAATCCATCACAGGCGAGAAAACCGCCATACGCCAGAGCACTGATCGCATTCGCCGGTCGGGCGCGAATCAGTTCGCACACGACTTCACCCGCCACACCGTAGACCGGCATCATACGCTCAAGGCCAGCGTCCCAGCAGGCGAGGCTCGCGCCCGCATCGATGGCCATCAGGCGCACGCCTTCGGCAAGCTGAATGCGCTCGGCACCTAAAGCCTCAGCCGGATTGGCGAGCAGGAGTACCGCGTGCGTACCCGCGATCGCACGCACACAGCGGGCAATCGCACCGGGTACCGGCTCGGTCGGCTCATACTCGGGCAGTTCGATCGGTTCGGCCGCCAGGACGATCAGATCCAATGGGGCGTCGGCACAGGCCCAGCGCAGCCGGCGACGCCAGAGTTCCCCCTCGCCACCAACCAGCGGCACCGGCGCATCATCGCCCTCAAGCAGACTCAGTCGCACCTGCATGCTGCCGACCGTGCGCCCCGGCAGGGCGAGGTCCAGTGCCAGGGGGTGGTCGACGCACAGGCCAACCACCCCTTGGCAACGTCGCTTTCTTCCCATACTGCGCCTTCCCCGGAACGTAGCTCAGCTTGGCTAGAGCGTCTGCCTTGGGCGCAGAAGGTCGCAGGTTCGAATCCTGTCGTTCCGACCAACGAAAAAGGCTCGCCCAACCGGCGGGCCTTTTTTGTTGATCGGACCACCGCCGCCACCATGCGTCACCTGCCCCGGCGGGCAGCCGTGAAACCGCCGGAATTCGGTGACGAAGTACTCGGCACTGACGTAGCCACAGTTGGTGGCGATAGCGACGACGGACCGATCATCATGACGCAACAAGGCGCGGGCGTGTTCCATGCGCAGACGAATCACCGTGCGCGCGAAACTGTCGTCGCCGTGACGCGCGAAGCAGCGGGAAACATGGTTGGGATGCACGCCGAAGTGACGAGCGAGGTGATTGCGGCCAATCTCCTCGAGGCGGTGTTCCTCCAGGAAGGCCAGCATGGCGTGGCAGAGCTTCACGCTGGAGTCGGCAACAGGATCACCATCACGACTCAGCAGATCGCGACAAATATGCAAAAAGACCAGCACCATATGCTGACGCGCCGCGTCAGCGAGATCGACAGCGGATTCCAATGCCTAGATCAGCTGCCAACCAGCGACCGGAAGCGGCTGAGCGTTGTGATAGCAGCACTGAGACGGATGTGAGCGCTCGCCGGCGTGCTGCTCAAAGATCCCGGGCAGAGCGATAAGCGCCGCGACTTCTACCGAGCCGAGGTCACGGTCGGCGACGATGGCCTGCTCCGTCTGCGCCCAGCCCCAACGGCGATCACGCCGCAGATCTCGTTCATCGAAATCTATCGCATCCCGCGATCGGACTCCGGGCGATGACGATGCCAGGAGAGGAAATAGACAAAACCCGCCGAACTTACTCCCACGGCAACCAGCCACATGACGCCCAGTCCAAGCCACGCTTCCAGCGGTACAGCCAGGATCCCACCCGTCGCGAAGCCAACCAGCAAAGTCGCCAACAGCGCCACTTTCCAGCCACGTATCGTGCGGTGACGGATGGCTTCGCCGATCAGCACGCCGAGATCGGTGACGATGCCGGTGACGTGGGTGGTGCGGATAGCTAAACCCAGATAGCTGCTCGCCAGACCATTCTGCAAGCCACAGCCAAACGCCGCAAAGGCTACGGTCCACCATCCATTGGCAGCACACGCGAAAGCAGCGCCTTCGATCATCAAGGCGATGCCGTAGCGCCGTCCGGGACGCAGACGCTGACTGCCAATAATAACGCCGCTCATCACCGCACAGAGAAAGAACCCAACGATGATACTGCCAATCAGCGTCAGATCCTGCCAGCGCGCGGTCATCACATCGATACCGAACATTGATACCGCACCCGACATATGACTGACCGGCACGTGAAAGGCGCTGACCAGAAGTAGCGTGTTGACGAAGCCCGCCACCGCCGTCAGCGCAAATCCACCGCAGAATACCCACGTCCTCGCCATGCGGGTCGTGGGCGGTGGCAGCGTTTCGGTCATGACGCCATTGCAGCGCGCGCAGCGCTCGGCGCAATCGTTCAGATATCGACACCCGCGCGCGGACAGCGATCCGCCAGCGGGCAGGTCGCACATTTGGGACCGCGTGGTCGACAATGGTCACGGCCCAGCCGGATCAGGCGGTGGCCGAGGGGAATCCAGTGCTGCGGCGGTAGACGGTCCATGACCGCGCGTTCGGCATCGCGGGGATGTTCGCGCTCGGTCCAGCCCAGGCGGCGCACGATGCGCTGGACATGCACATCGGCGGCAACGGCGGGGATTTCGTAGAGCGTACCGGCGACCACTGCCGCCGTCTTGGGGCCGACGCCGGGCAGGGCGGTGAGTTCGCGTACGGTGCGCGGGACTTCGCCACCGTGCACCGCCAGAATGCGGCGCGCGGCTTCCAGGATGGCGCGCGCCTTCTGCGGGTAGAGCGGCACTTTGCTGATCAGGCGAGTCAAGCGACGCAGATCGAGGCGGGCGTACGCTTCGATGCCGACGAGGTGCTCGCTCAGCACCGCCATGACCTTGTTGACCTGCTGATCGGTGGTGCGCGCCGACAGGATCACCGCGACCAGGAGTTCCCAGGGATCGCGCGCATACAACTCGCAGCGCGCCTCAGGATAGGCGCGGGCAAGGCGGTTGGCGATCTCCACGGCATCAGCCGGCGCGGTCATGGCGACAGCATCCACGGCGGCGGATGTGATGCCAGATCAGGGGTTGGTTTGGATGGTGAGCTGGTGTCGGCCAGCCTCGGGTGTCCAGCCACGCCACGCTTCGACGACCACCACGCCGGGACGCTGCCGAGCGACATACGCGTTCACCCGCGTCATGCCGGTAGCGATAGTGAGTGGCACCTCGGGGCTGCCCTCAGGCTGCGCCGCCCAGCCTGCGGTGACCGTACCCTGACGGCATTCGGCGATCAGAAAGCGCTGCGGCACCGCGGGCAGATCAGCAACGCTGCCATCCAAGGTCGCGATCGCCTGTGCTGGTGGGGCCAATAGGTCGATGACGGCACGTGACATGCCCGCATCGATCGCTTGCGCTTCGCTCATCGGGGGCGTGCGAAAGACGCTCCACGAAAACCAACCAGCCGCAGCCAGCCCAGCCAACAAGGCCGCGCCGTTCAGCCAGTCACGCATCAGTCCCCCGCCACCGTCGTCCACGTGCCCTTGGCCGTATTGTTGAGCGTACCACTGCTGCCGATGCCCACTGAGCCGAGGCGCGTGATGCTCTGCACGTGGCCATCGGCGAAGACCGCGTTCGCACGCCCGCGATGTACCTCGGTCAGTTGCGTGACGCTGCCGATACCGTTCCACCACGTGGCACCGAATGAGGCATTCGCCATGTGTGGGCTTGATCCCGCCATCGACATCGACGTGGTTGGCTATGACGGCTATTGGGCGCAAACGTGAGAACGCGCGCTGGAACCGTTACCGCCGGCATTCAGCGTCGACAAGCACAACACTGCCATCGGCGAAGCCTTAGTCGATCTGGTCATGGAACGCATCCGTAACCCGCACCGCCCGAGTGAATTGCGGCGCATCGCGTCAGCGATTCAATTGCTGCGCTAGGTGAGCGTCGCACGAAACGCGGCCTGCACCGCTTGTGCGGCCGGGCCCACGCTGATGGCGAACGGTGTGAAGGTAGTCGCGAGGTCGGCCGGAACCGCGGCAGTGCCGAGCAGGAAATTTCCACTGAAATAGGCAACGTCTAAATCGACCTGAATCATCGCCAGCGCTGTTGGCGTCTGCCAACCGGCTGTCGCGAAGTGCTGCTGCCAGGTCGCTGTGCGTGTGCCCACCGCGTCATCGACCACATTCAACCACAGCGATCCACTACGCGTGCGTAAATCCGTCAGCAGGGTCGGTGGACAAAAAGCCTCGGCACCGTGTTGGAAACAATCCATCAGCGCGACATCCCAGCACGGCTCTGGTGCCGCGTGCACCAGCGTTTCGACGGCAGCGGTGTGGATGGTCACCGCGCCGCTCACTTCGTGTGCGGCCAGCAAGGGTACATGCCGACGCGCCAGATCGACAACGATGGGATCGACCTCCGCCACGTCGATGCGACACTCAGGGAAATGATGTAGCAGCGCCACCACGCCGGCACCGCAGCCGAGGCCACCCATGAGAATGCGCGCGCGCGGTTGTCCGTATACCGCCATCAGCCAGCCGAGCACATAGGTCGCTTCGGGAATCGGCCCTGGTCCGCCCTGAGCGGCCGCCGGATCGAGATACAGCGACCCCAGGCACTGCGCTTCGCACCACAGGCTGCGGCAGGCACTATCGTCACAGATCATCAATTCGCCGAACATACCATGGGCGCGCTCCCGATGACGGAACGTCTCGATGCCCAGCAACGGTCCGGAGGTGCCCTCTGTCATACGCTGAGTCTACCTGCACCAGACCCCGCCACCATCGGTCTTCCCGCTCTGCGGTGCGGTGATTCAATACGCTCATGCACCTGCCCCACCTTGTCGGTGCCACCGTGCCCCCGTTGTTCCGGGTGCGTCAGCGTTGGCCCAGCCATGCGCTGGCCGATGTCGCGGCCACCGTGCGCGCGCAATTGGCGCAGCCCGCAATGGTTTCACGGTTACGACCCGGCCTGCGGGTGGCGGTTGCAATCGGCAGTCGGGGTATCGCTCATCTGCCAACGTTGGTGCGAACGCTGGTCGCCGTGCTCATCGAACGTGGCTGTCACCCGTTTCTGATTCCGGCCATGGGCTCACACGGCGGCGGCACGGCCGCCGGGCAAGTGGCCGTGCTCGCGCACCTCGGCATCACTGCCGAAGCCATGGGCTGTCCCCTGCATGCCAGCATGGATACCGTCCGTGTGGGCGGCTTGCAGTGGACCGGGAGCGACTACCTTGATGTCGGCGCCGACGCCGCCTGCGACCTGGAACTGCACGCCGATGCCATCGCCATGCGCGAGGCCGACTGCATCATCCCCGTCGTGCGCGTCAAACCGCATACCGGCTTTCGCGGCACCCACGAAAGTGGCATCTGCAAGATGTTGAGCATCGGCCTCGGCAAGCATGTGAGTTGTTCGCGCATGCATCGCGAAGGCTACGGTCGTTTCGCATCCTTGATTCCAGCTGCGGGCCGCGCGGTGCTGGCGACCGGCCGCATCGCCGGTGCCCTGGCCGTGATCGAAGATGCCCTTGATGCCACCGCCATTATCGAGGCCGTGCCCAGCGAAGACGTTTTCGCACGCGAACCCGTGTTGCTCGATCACGCGCGCGCCCTCATGGCGCGCCTGCCTTTTTCTGAGATTGATGTGCTGGTGGTGGAACAGATTGGCAAAGATATCAGCGGCACCGGCATGGACCCCAATATCACCGGCCGTTCGGAATTGGGCGCGGTGCCGGGTTTTTCCGGTCCGTTCATTCATCGCATCGTCGTGCTCGGACTCACCGCGGCGGCGGGCGGCAATGCCAGTGGCATTGGTCTCGCCGATGTCATGACCGAGACCTGCTTTCACTCCATCGATCGCCTCGCCACCGCCATCAACGTGTTGACCTCCGGCAGTCTGCATGGTGGTCGCCTGCCAGTCGCGGTTCCGGGCGAAGACCAGGCTATCCTCGCGGCAGCCGCGTGCGTTCCGGGACGTCGCGTTGAAGACGCGCGGATCGTGCGCATCCACTCGACCCTGCGCCTAAGTGACATCGCCGTCTCGGCGAACCTGTTGCCGGAACTGGCGGCGCATCCCGCGTGTACCGTTGAAGGTGCCTTTAACGGGCAGTGGTGAACGCCGGCACGGCGAGTCGATTGCATCCCTCCTGGAAATACCGATGATTTCTCGCCTATGGGAGAAGAACCTGGGTCTCGACCGCCAGCAGCCGTAGGCTACCGCGAGCTGCTGG
>CAYQAQ010000213.1:0-2987 GCA_964415495.1 uncultured candidatus Brocadiaceae bacterium
CATGGTGGTCTCGATGGTCGGCTTGGCACCCAGGCTGTCGGCGACCTTGCGGCAGAGTTTGCCGGCGACCTCCAGGCGCACCTTGTCCACATCCATGTACGTGATCGTGCAGTCCTTGAACTCAGGGATGCCGAGGATGTCCCCGGTAAGATTGCGCGAGAAGACGACGCTGCCCGCGCCGATCATGGCTACTTTGATCATGGAATGAGACTCCTGCCGCGCCGGGATGGGATGGGGGGTTATTGGGGCGCGTTTGTGATAGCATAACGGTCCAGAATCCGATTACACCAAGACAAACTGTCTCCATGGTCTGCCAAAACGTGATCAGGTCGCGATAAGGACCAGCAAAACCATCAAGGTTCCGTTATGCATCGCATGAGCCGTGATCGGCGCGATCAGGCTGCCCCGCCAGCAGCGGATGGCGCCCAGTACGATGCCGATGGCGGTTAATGCAGGCAGGCCAGCCAAGCCCTGCGGATGGACGGCGGCGAAGACCACGCTGCTGGCGAACAGCGCGAGCGGCAGCCCCAGGCGTGGTAGCAAATGTGCCAACAGGACGCCACGGAAGAACAATTCTTCCACCAACGGTGCGAACAGCGCCGCGACACTGAACAACACGATGATCAAGACCAGCGAGGTCTGTTCGTTGAACATCTCGGCCACCGGATGCGTGACCGGGGCGAGGGATGACAGCCAACTGGTCGCGATCACGCCGAGCAGGATCAGCGGCAGACCGGCACTATAGCCCACTAAACCGCTGAACATTTCGCGCAGCACGCCGGCACCGCGATGGAAACCCATGGCCGCGCGCATCTCCGAGGCCCCTTGTCGCCGCGCCAATAGCAAGGGGATTGGAATGAGCAGGACGAATCCCCAAATGGCCGCCATGCGCACAGGGCCGTCGATGAAACCCGGCACGATAGCCACATAGACCATATACAGGCCGAGGTAGACGGTAAATGCCACCAGGTAGGCCGTCGGATGCGCCACGACCGTGCGCCAGGTCCACAGACGCCCTCGTTGCCAGCGCACCATCGCCACCACCGCCAAGCAGAATCCGGCGGCAAAAGCGACGACGCCCAGCACGGTGAACAGCGAGAGCACCATCACCACAGTCACACTGCGCGCGATGACGCGTTCGCGGTCGGCGGCACTGCCGAGCAAACCCGCAAAGCGTCCCGCATAAGACGCAAAGAGCGGCGGTGGGTCATCGGTCGTGGCAGCGGCCCAGCGCGCGCGCATCCAGGCATGCACCGCTTGGAGGTCGGCCGGAGGATCGTCGACCGCGGCGAGGCTTTTCTCGGCCCGCTCGGAGCCGTGCAGGACCTCCGCCACCAAGGCCTGCTGCACCGCCTGTGCGGGCACACGCGCGGGTGAGCTGATCCACGCTTCGGTACGCGGCAGGCCTTCTGCGCCACTGAGGCGATAGATTCCTAAGGCCAAACGCAATGGCAGATCGGCACCGATGCCCCGTGCTGTATCTGCCGATGCGTGCGGCCGGTTGCTGGCCGAACTGAGGGCGAGCAGGACGACCGCAGCGACCACCAACCAGCACACCATGCGCAGGAGCACGCCGCGGTCGGGTTCGCCCTCCGGCTCGTCAGCGGTCATCAGCGCGGATCATAGAACAGCACCTGACCGTCGGACGTCGCCACGACCAGACGCTCACCGATGAGCACCGGATTGAGGAAGGCGGCATTGGTGGTCAGGCGGAAACCACCCGGGCCCAAGACCTCCAGCACCGATCCTTCTGGAATCACGGCGCGATCGCCCCAGCGCAGCGGGACGCCATTGACGAGCCCGGCAATGCTGCCGACGAGCAGCCATTGGCCATTGCTCTCAATCAAGACCTGACGATCAGCGGTTACCAGGACGCCGCGATTGCCGGCCACGGCTTCGCGCGGCAGCTCGCTCAGCGTCGGTTCACCGGTGCCCGTCCAGCGGAAGGCGTGGCGCCGCGTGAGGCCGTGCAGGGCTTCGCCCTCGGCCCACACCGCCAAAATATCCGGACCAACCGAAACTTGAGCCTGAACTTCGCCACGATCGACTTGGCATGCGATCAAGGTGCCATCGCTGCGGGCGGCCAGGACCCGTTCGCCCACCAAAATCGGCCCGCCGGCAAAGGAGGCCCCTTCGGGTGTCGCCCAACCAGCCGTCGGCATCCGCGGATCACTGGCGACCAGGCGACCGTCGGTGCCGGCCAGGATCAGGAAACGGCGATCCAAGATGACCTGGCTGCGGTGCACCGCCGGTGGGAAGTCCGAACCCACCCGCACCGGCAGACGTTCAGCCTGCGTGCCGCCGTCGATGCGCAGCACAAAACGATCACGAGTCGTTAGGTGGACACCGTCATCGACCAGCATGGGGGCGGCATAGACCGGGCGTTCGAGCGAAACATTGTCACCGTAGCCGAGGCTGCTGACCGCGCCTTCGGCAGTAACGCGCACGACCATGCGGCTGTTCGCCAGCCAGATGCTGGTCTCGTCGCTACCGGGCTGGCTGGTGATCAATTCGCCAATCGTCGCGGTAGCGATGGGTTTGCGTTCGAGATCAACGGCCAGCCGCCAGCCGCCCACGGCCTCAGCGCCATTCAGTTCCGCGGTGGCATAGCCGTCCATACGGACGGCGAGCACGGTATCGATGCGTTCCGCGGCCGTGATCTCGATAATCAACGGTGTCTTTCCGATGCTCTCGCCGTCGCGAACCACCTCGGCCCCGGTGGGCACACTTTCAACAAGCACGGGCAGATAGGGACGTCCCAATTCACGCGCCAGCGAGTGCGCCGAGGAGGCATCCCCTGCCGTCAGGGCCTCCCGGAAACGGACTTCTAGAGCGGAATGCCGTTCACGATCCAGTCTGGCCTGAGCGAGCACATCGACAACCTGCCGACCTGCTGGCGTGCGACTCCAATCGCGCGCGCCGCCGATACGCTCCAGCGCGGCGAATGCCTCGTCAACGATGTCGAGCGTGCGATCCACGTCGGCATC
>CAYQAQ010000213.1:2997-5960 GCA_964415495.1 uncultured candidatus Brocadiaceae bacterium
CTCGCGCAGCAGTTGCCGGGCACGATTCAAGGCGGCAGCGGCTTCATTCTGAGCATTGCGCACGGTGACGATGCGTTCGCGAATGGCTCGCGCGACCACGGGATCGGTCACACTCGTCGCTAAGCGCTCCAGGCCGGCGATCTCCTCTTCGGTCGAATGCGCACCCAGCACCGGTGCCAGGGCATTGATCAACTCCGCCAAGCCCACGAGATCCGCACGATTGCTGGCATTGGGATACGCTGACACCGCGGCTTGGAGCCGTTCAGCCGCCTGTGATAAGGTCTTCATGTCGACCGCTTCGGTCACCGCATTACGCACCGCTGGCACCAATCCCTCCAGTTCGGCCCGCACCGCTGCGATGCGGTCCCGAACCTTCTTCGATTCAGCTTCGAGCTGGCTGTTCGGTGCCTGATCGCTGAGACGTTGACTATCGAACGCCTGCTGTGCTTCGACCCACGCACCAGTGGCAACCTGCTGCGCGACTTGGGCCAGCTGCTCTTGGCGACGCGCCTGATACCGCATCAGTTCTTCCTGCAGCGAGGCGATACGCGCCGTCTGCGCCTCGGTCGGGCGAGCTTGCTGGACGATATTGATCAAGTGCTGACGACGACCCATGGGCTGGTTCGACATGCTCGCTTGCTCGATAGTGGTCAGACGCCAACGATCAATGAAGGCGAGCAGTTCGGTGCGCAAGGTATCCTCTTGGCCCTCCGCAATGGCAAAGGCATCCGCCACCTTGCCAGCATCCAATTGGCTCCGGATATTTCCCTCGATCTGAGTCAGCTGATCCCGAAAGGCATTACGTGCCGATTCGAGGGCCCGCACCAGTTCCGGACGCCGTGCATCATCTCTGGGCACGAAATCGAGCTGCCGCTGCGCCGCGCTGAGGTCGCGGGCGGCGATGGCGTCTGCCACTGACTGCACATCGGCGTCGATGGCGGCGGCAAGGCGAGCAAGCAGCTCGTCAAGGCGCCGCTTCACCACCAAATCGCTGCCGAATTCGGTTTCGGTTTCGGCGAGATTGGCGCGGGCGCCACTCCAGTCGCGAGTCATGATAGCGCGTTCGATGGTCGCCATGCTGGTATTGATGCTGCCCTGGGCGCGGCCATAGGACACCACCATCCAGCCGATGGCCAGAACCACAGCGAAAACCGCACCCAACGCGACGCGAGCACCGAGATGGCCGCTCACCTGGGCCGGAACCGGACGGTAGACCTCGAACTGAGAAGGTGGCGTGGGCGTACCAGTTGCCGGTGCCGCAGCCGTGCTGATTCCGCCGGTGTTCAGGCGATGGACGCCGGATGGATCACCCGAGCGCGCCGACGATGGCGACGCCGCCGGTCGCGATGCGATGCGTGTCAGTGCACCTTTGCGCAACAAACCAGCAACTGCGCGTGCCATGTTGATATCGCTATCTCGGAAAGAAACCGCCAGATTTTCGATCGACTTGCGACCGTCGATGAGCTTGAGCAGATGCTGCTCGAAATCATTGAGTTCGTCCAGGGGCACACTATCGGCGACGGTGAAAACCGAGGCAAATCCGCCGACCTCGTTCTTGATGGCGTCTTCGTCGTCGAGGCGCGCTTGCACACCGGCCAACAGACTGTCGACGTCAATACGCAAACGCACCGCACGTTTTTCAAGGTCGTAGGTTTCGGCACCTTCATTGGTGAACGAGAGATCAGAATGGGTCAGGCTGAACACGAGGGCCAAGAGATCCTCGACCATCGATTGCGCCACGAGGTCGATCTCGTTTTCAGAGACCAGCTGTTGCCGGCGCAGCGTTTCAATGATCGACGCCCCGGTCGCGCGTGCCGTATTGACGGCATGGCGATGGATCTCCGGTCCGATCTTGTGGTAGTCGAGGAGCTTGCGCGCCATCGCCACTTCTTTTTCTTCACCCAGATCAAGCAAGACCAGTTCACCCGCTTCAAAGCCGAAGCGGACTTTGCGCGAGCCCAATCCGATCACCAATGACCCCGTCCGCTGTTCAGCGGCGATGGCTTGGAGTTCGGCGACAAGTGCAGGATTCGACATGAGATACCTCAGAGCTGATAGGCAAGGAGTGAACCGTCTTCAAGCGCAGCCAAAATCACATCACCAGCAAAACCAACCGCGACCACCGGCGACGGAACAGGAGTGGACCATGCGATGGCCCCCTTCGCGATGACCACCAGGTGCCGCGCGCATCCGATGGCTGCCAGATCCGGGCGACTGCCCTCAGCCACCTGCACACCCGTCTGTGCTGGCGACGGCAGCGCGATCGCGGGCGACTCCACGCCACCTACCTCGTTTACCAGGACGCGACCGGCCAACGCCACCAAGATTTGCGTGCCACTGACCACCGGTTGGCCGATGGGCTGGCCCCCCAGGGAGCGGCTCCAGGCTTCTTGGCCGCGCTTGGCGGCCAATTGCCAGCACACCAAGCGACTGCCATCGAGCAGAAAGGCAATGCGATCGCTGCCTACCGGAATGAAGGGACCCACTTCGGCGCCGCCGAGATCCTCCGTCCAGATCATCTTGCCGGAACTTTCCTCAACCGCGACCAAATGACCCAGTAGATCGGCGGCAATCAGAATCCGGTCAAGATCACCACGAATCGCCACGGTGCCACTCAAGGTGTCTTCCGGTAGACGCACCGGCGTCAATCGACCGAGCACCGGACCGGTGAGCAGTTTCGTGCAGACCAAAGCAAGCCGTTGATCGCCACCCAGGAGATCGTTGGTGAACAGCATCGGCTTGGCGCGCAATGCGCCGATGAGTGGATGCCGCGTGCGCACGGTGCCATCGGGCGCGATGACGGCGACGCTCGTGCCGACGCCCGCCACCACCATGCTGCCATCACGCAGGCGCAGCGGCGGCATGACCGGGGTATTGCGCGGAATCATCGGGTCGGCTTCGCCCAGGCTGGCACGCCACAACCGTTGGCCATCGGCCAGCGCAATCGCCTGCACCAAGTCATG
>CAYQAQ010000214.1:0-4956 GCA_964415495.1 uncultured candidatus Brocadiaceae bacterium
CCTATCAGCGGTTTCCCGCTTATCTGGGCGTCCACAAAACCGGGGGAGGATCAAGAAACCGGATTCGCGGCAGAATCCCGATTTCTTAGCGCAATGACATTGGACGCGGGACGACCGACGAAAGGCGAATGCCCCCTGATGCCGGCCTCGACAAGTCCCCTGAACGACCGAGGGTACTCATATGCCCTCTGACCCCTGGTTTGACATCACGCCCGATCGCCGCGGCACCTGGAGTAAAAAATGGGACGTCGCCCGCGCCGACGAATTGCCGCTGTGGGTTGCCGATATGGACTTCGCCGCACCGCCAGCGGTATTGGACGCGTTGCGCGCGCGCCTCGATCACGGCGTGCTCGGCTATCCGCACGTGCCGGCGACGTTGCTGGAAACCGTAGCGGAGCATCAACGGCTGGCGCATGGCTGGGACGTCGATCCGGCGTGGATCATCCCGGTGCCCGGCTTGGTCTGCGGCTTGCATCTGATGGCGCGCGCCACCGGTGTGGCCGGCGATGGCATCCTTACGGCGACGCCGATTTATCCGCCGTTTTTGACTGCGCCGGCGGCGAGAGAGCGCCGGACGATTCCCGTTGCCCTCGATCCCGAGCGAGCGTGGACCCTGACAGCGGCAGACTGGCTCGCAGCAGCCGATGCGCGCACCAGCGCATTGTGGCTGTGCCAGCCGCACAATCCCACGGGTCGCGTGTACCGCGACGAGGAGTTGCAGCAGGTGGCGCACGTGGCGCAGGAGCGCGACCTGGTGGTGATCAGCGATGAAATTTGGGCGGATCTGGTGTTGGATGAAAACGTCGCCCATCGACCCTTTGCCTTGGCCTGCCCCGACGCAGCCGCGCGTTCGATCACGCTGACGGCACCCTCGAAGACGTGGAATCTGCCGGGCCTGGGCTGTGCGTTCGCGATTATTCCCGATCCCGCTTTGCGCCGCAGGGTCGAACACGCCAAAGGCGGCAGTTTGCCCGACATCGGCATCATGGGGCTGTTGGGCGCTCACGCCGCCTATCGCGATGGCGGCCCCTGGCTGACGCGGTGTCGTGCCTATCTGCGCGCCAACCGCGATCATCTGGCGACGCGTCTGGCAGCGCTGCCGTGTCTGCGCTGGCAACCGGCCGCGGCGACCTATCTGGCGTGGATCGATGCACGCGCGAGTGGACTCCCCGATCCGGCTGCAGCGGCGCGGTCAGCGGGTGTATTTCTTTCTGATGGTCGCAATTTCGGGGCACCGGGTTGGATTCGCCTCAATTTCGGCTGTGCCCGGTCGACCTTGGATGCGGCCTGCGATCGCTTGGTGACGGCGTTCGCCGGCTGACCGGCGTTTTAATCGATGTAAAAGCGTTTTTATATGGCCAAGCCTGCGTTGCAAACCGTGGCCGATGCGGCGGGGGTGTCGATCCCGACCGCCAGTCTTATCCTCAACGGAAAAGGTGTTCGCTACGCGCCGGCGACGGTGACCCGGGTGCGTGCCGCCGCGCAGCGCCTCGGCTATCGCCCAGGCGCAGCGGCGATGGCTCTGGCGCGCGGTCGTCAGGGTGTGGTGTGTCTGCTGCGCGCAGCAGATGTGCGCGCGAGCCATCTGCCGACCGATTTGCTCGACGGCATCGAGAGTGCGTTACTCACCCATGATCAGCATCTGGTCGTGGTACGCGCGGTGAGCGAGGCCGAGCCCCAATGGCTGCGACAGGTGTTGGCGGATGGGTTTCTCGTCGCGTCCCAGGAGCCGTTGCTGGTACGCACCGAACGTTTCCTCGCCGCCTGTGGGGGAAATATACGATCTGGTGGCGGATCCGCGCGAAGACCGCAATCGCTGGGGTGATCCGGCCTATCGGGATGAGACCGTCGCGCTGCGCAGGCAGCTGCTGGCGGCAGCGCTACCGGAACGTCTCGCTATGGTGAAAGAATGCGGCTGGTGACCCTGAGTCTCAGTCCGCACTCGGGGCAGCGTTCTCTCTGCGCTTCCCCCAAGGCCGCAGATGGACCGACTTCGGCGGCAAGTCGGTGCCTTTCCACGCATACGGATCCTCACCGCAGATCGGCACAATGCAGCGGCTGTCAGCGGTGGCGACGTTGACCCCGCCTGTGGCCTGCGTCCACGGCAGCAGCGACCACCCGTTCATGTAATGATTGACCAATACGCGGCGATATGAGGACGCGGTGCGGTTCTTGAGGGATTTGTGCAGCAGATAGCCGTTGAAGAACACCACCGAACCTTTGCTGACCTCAACCGGAACGGCCAAGCTTTCATCGAAGCCGTGACACTGGTTGCTGCCATCATACTCGTCGAGGTCAGTGGGCGGACGGCTGGGGAAGAGATAGCCATTGCGGTGCGAGCCGGGGATCACCCACAGGCAGCCATTGGCGATAGTGGCGTCATCGATGGCGATCCACGTACCGATTAAGCTGCGATCACGCGTCGGAATATACATTTCATCCTGATGCCACGCCTGACCGGGCTTGCCCGGGCCTTTGGCGAAATACATCGACTGCATGCATTTCACGGCACCGTCCCAATGCGGCAAATGCGCGGCGGTGATTTTTCCGAGCACAGCAGCGATACCGGCATGGGCGACATAACGGTGGATCACCGGACTGAGGTAGTGCGGCTGATGCAGGCAGAGAATGCGTTCAAGCACCTCGCTATCGCTCAGCTCGCTGGGGGCGGCTTGGAGTTGTTCGCACGGGTAGGCCCCACGCGCCAGAGCGACCAAGTCACTCGCGAGTTCATCGAGTTCGGCCTGACTGACCAAGCCCGGCACCACCAGGTAGCCGTGGTCGACGAAAAAGCGGATCTGTTCCGGACCGATCGGCGCCGCGGCGCGACCAGCAGCAGGGATGGGGGAGGCACTCAGCGTTGCGGTCATGGGTAAGACTCCGCCGGTATCTTGGGCGCTGATGGTCGATCTGGGAATGGCAGCGAGAGGGATGGACCTGGAAAAAAGGAGCATTGATGGTGAAGGTCGCGCAACGTGGGCTCGGTCATTGCTGGGCCGATTCTTTCCTACCGATCGCGCGGATCGTTTGTCGTCGCTCGTCGCTCGTCCAATGCCATTGCGCTAAGAAGTTGCTACAAAGGGGCGATTTCACACTCAATTGGACACAGAGCACCAGAGGAACCAGAGCGCCCAGCACGTGGCATTGAGGTGTTCATTCACTCCAATCCTGACATCAGCCCGAAAATCACGCCCAAATCCTTTCTCTTCCCTCCGGTCTCTCTGGTGCTCTGGGTCCATTCGTCGTTGATGTCTCAGAAAAGCGGATCGGTAACGCAATGGCATTGGACGAGAGACGAGCGATGGGTTTGGACGAAAAAACCCTTTGATTCGCTGGCTTCAATGCCAGTTCCTGAGCGCAATGGCATGGAACGACCAACGAGCACTGCCCGCTGCAAAGCCCTCCAGCGCGAGGGACTGGCATCATTCCCCCCAAAGCCGACAAAGCGGCCCCCGAAACTCGAAGCCCGAAAACCACCCTGAACCCCCATGGATGCCCCCGCCCTGATCATGTCGTTTGTCGCCATGCTGGTATCCACTGTCTTCTTCGTCGGTGGCAAGGTGGTGATGGCGCGCTTCCACATGCCGTGGGTGGCGTATTGGCGCTGGTCCCTAGGGACGGCTGCCGTGATGGGCTTGGGCGTGTATCTGCTGATGGGAGCACCAGCGGTGCTGGGCTGGCAATGGTGCCTCGGGGCGGGCATGGTTGGTTCATTGGCGCACGTCTTCGCGAATACCGCGCTCAAGTGGGGCGAGGCGAGTTTGCTGGTGCCGATTAGCGCCGCCAAGCCCGTGGTGCTGTTGGTTTTGACGCCGCTGTTTACCGGCGCGGTAGTGGGACTCGATCTCACGATCGCCAGTTTGCTGGCGACCGTCGGCGTGGTGATCGCGGGGCTGACGCCGCGTCCACGACACCAGCATGCACCACATCCGACCATTGCCCTGGTGCTGATGATCATTGCGACGGCGTGCATGGCGACCTCGGATCTCGTCGGCAATCAAGGCTTGGAGCAAGGGCGCGGCGGCGATTGGCAAACCCGCATCGCGGCCATCGCCTTGTGGAATGCGGGCTTGGGTATTTTGCCGGCACTGTCCTTTTTGTGCGCAGGATGGCCGGTGCCGCGTCCGGCGAAACTCGCTGCAGCAGCCAATGGCGGGGTGTTTGCGTTGTATATCGCGCTCATCGCGGCGGCCTTCCAATTGGCGCCCAATCCCGCGCTGGCGGTGCCTACCGTCAACGTGGTGATCAGTCTGCGCGGCGTGTGCTCGGTGTTGTTGGTCTTGCTGATTGATCGGTGGTTCCGCATGGGCCTGGAACCCGTGCCACGATGGGTACACGGATTGCGCCTGTTGGGAGCGGTGGTTTTGGTGGCAGCGGTGGCCTTGGCTTCCTAGAAGCAGTCTCAAAACCTCGCCGCTTCGCCAAGCTCGGACGATGTTTTGAGACTGCTTCTACGGACACGCGAGGGCGGTACACGCTGGTAGCGCTCGACCGCGCTGTGATTGGAGACATTATTGGTGCATGCGAGCGCAGAGCGTGCTGTGGGCGGCAGTTATTGGCGTGGTGGCCGGTGTGGTCGCGGCGGGTGCAGTCCATGCTCGAAGCTGGGCGCCAACGTCCTCTGCTGCGCTCATACGGACAGATCGAGCGACTTTGATGCGATCGGAGCTACTCCCAGCTGAGGCTACGCTCTCTGCGACAAACCCGAGTGATCTCCGGGCGGCATTCGCGGCAGCCGTGGCTCAGCGCGACTGGGCAACCGCGAGTGACCTCGACACACGGCTTCAAGCGCACGGCGTGGACGACGAAAGTGTGGTCGTCCTGCGTGATGCGTTGACTCGCGGCCGTCGCCGGGATATCGACAACGTCGTTGAGAGTGCCTTGCCCCTGCGTCTCGCGGCGTGGATGCCTCACGGCACGTGGGGCATCGGCCGCGTGCGCGGAGAACGCGCTCTG
>CAYQAQ010000214.1:4966-5945 GCA_964415495.1 uncultured candidatus Brocadiaceae bacterium
TGCTGGTGTGGCCGCGGCCGGGCCAAGGCGACGATCAGATTGCGGCGATGTTGGCAGAATTCCCGGTGCTGGATATCCAAGGCGTGGAAATTCCGGTGGAGGCGAAGGCAGATCCGGTGGCGTTGCATGAACTCCTTGGCAAGCCGGTCCGCTTTCTCAGTGGCACCGGATTGGCGGCCTTGCAACCGGCGATACTGACGTCGTTGACGAACTTAGAAGAACTGGATCTGCGCAGCGTGACGCCAGCGCAGACCTCGGCCTTTCTCGCCGCCGTGCGGGGCCATGCACGTTTGCGTCGCGTCATCTGCAGCCCGCAAGCTGGCAGCGGCGCTGACGACATCGAGCATCTCGCGTCATTGCCAGCTTTGGAAGAACTCGTCCTGGGCGGCAGCTTATCGCCCAATGATGCGCAGTTAGCGCCGCTGGCGGCGTGCACCGCCTTGCGCGTGGTGGAGTTATCCAATCGCCACGTTGCGACCAGCGATTGGGTTGCCCTTGCCGCTGGCTGCCCGCAGTTGACGCGCGTGCGTGGCGCGCGCTTCGGCGCCGATGCTGGCGACGGAATCCGCGCCCTTGCCACGACGGCAATAACCGATCTTTCTGCTGACGTCACCACGCTCGACGCATTTGCTGCCGTGACGGCATTTGCCAGGCTGACGTCGTTGCAGCTAACCGTGAGCTTGCCTGTCGATCAGCAGTGGCCTATCGGCAGCTTGGCCGCGTTGCCGGCACTCACCGATCTGGAGCTCATTGCCGGTCGCGCGACACCGTTGCAGACGGAGGAGGTCACGGATTTGGCTCGCGCACCAGCGCTGCGCACGCTGCGCTGCGTCGGCACGCTGTGGGGTGATGCACTGTTGGCACCAGTGGCACAGTTACCGCAGCTCGACCGCCTGATGCTGCTCGACAGTGTCGTGACCGAAACCGGATTGTCGGCGCTCGCGGCCTCACGTTCACTCACCAATGTGCACCTCAGTCG
>CAYQAQ010000215.1:0-5936 GCA_964415495.1 uncultured candidatus Brocadiaceae bacterium
TCGCGGTCTGGCCGATGTTGACGCTGCGGGCCTGGGGCTGGGCACTGATGGTCGGCGTTGCCGGGCTCGGGGTGTCACCGCCAACGCGAGTGACCGTGCCAACGGTGACCGAGCCAACGGTGACCGAGCGGGTGCGATCCATCCACAGGTTCATGAGGGCCGTGTTCGGGATCCAACCGACGACGCCGCTCGGTCGGCCGGCGGCCGCGGGCGAGATCACCACATTATCGAAGTTGAAGCGACTGGTGTTGGTCCCTTGGCCGACGAACCCGGCCTTGACGTAATAGCCCTGCTGCGTGTTGAGCGGCAGCAAGGTCACAGGTCCGGTCCCGGAAATGGTCTGCGGCAGCCGGGCATTGATCACCCAGCGGAGCCATTCGTATTCCATCTCGTGTTCATCGGCATTATCCAGGCGATGATGCTGCGTATTGTCCTGGATGTACGGCAGCCAATGCGCGCCGGCACCAACATTGGTCGCAAACATGGACGACGAACGCGTGCTCAAGGTATCACGGTCGCCCAGCGGAGTCATGATCGGTATCCCATGCGCCGGACGGTAATCGGCCGACGGTACCGCGGGATGGTAGGGGACGGCGCCAATGGTGCGGTGCGGTGCGATGCGCGATTTCAGATAGGCCGTGCCACCCGATTGCGATAGCCCAGTCCACAGCAGAGGCGCATAGCGCAATTCCGGATGGCCGGTGACCGTGGCATAGTGATTCAAGGCGTGGAATGAAGCGCGCGCACTCCAATCATTATTGGGATTCTTGTAGAGCTTGCGAGTGCTGTCGTGATTGATCACGTATTCGAGCATCATGCCGAGGTTATTCTCGGTCATGATCTGATTGAGTCTCGCGCGCATACGGGTTGAATTGGTATCGCGCCACCATCCGACGCCGTCCTGATAATTGGTGACCGAAATGATGCCGCGGATCTTCTTGCCGGCGTGGTTTTCGGGCAGCCAGAGGGTGAAATGGCCGGAACGCAGATCGCTGGGAATGCCATCGGCGATCGCCGCCGGATCACTCCTCAAGACGTATTGCGGGTACTCGGGTGCAGGGGCCGTGCTTCCAACCCAGACGAGGGCGGCGAGGGCGAGGGCACGAATGGCGTTCAACATTGGAGTCTCCCGTGGTGACCTTCCTCAGTTGCGTTGAAGTGGTCGACCTTACAGCCTTCTCCGCCGCCCCTCATCCGCGCCCGACCGAGTGTCTCAGCCACCACGGGGGTGGCGGAACTCAAGGAGCGGCATGCACGACCAATCGAGGATGGCGGGCTGGGTCAGCATATTCCCGCGTGGCGAAGATAACCCAGGAATTAGCCCTCTCACGTGGGGTCAGGGAGCGGATGCCGATGCTGATGCGACCGTCCCCCTCCCACTCAGCGGCAACGGCTTCCCCGAGATCGAATTGCAGCGTGGTCTGCCCGGCCGTGCAGTCGACGGACCCCAGGCTGCGACCGGCGCGTGGGCGCCGCTCCCAATCCAGCGGACCTTCAATCCATTGATCGTCGTCGCAGAGGAAGAACTCCAGGCGATTCACCCCCGGCTCGACCGACAGCACGGCCAAGTGCAGCGTCGCAGCCTGGGGCCGCCGCGTTACCGCTGCGAGATCGAAGCGCAGGAAACTCTCATGGGTGGCGGCGAAGCGGTCCGCTTGGTTGGGCACCAAGGAAGCCCACATCCGATCGTGAGACCCCGGTGTTGCTTTGTTGTAGCCGCTGCGCCGGGCGAAGACATCGGCCTCCGGCGATAAGGTCCAGGTCGACGCGGCGGCGATTGTGGCGATGGGCGTTCGGGGCGCAGCGCTGGTCACGACTCGGATCTCGTCGGCATGGTCAGCAATCGCCTGGAACCCTGCGACCACAGTGACCGCCGGCGCTCCGCGGCGGCGGCGGCAAGAGGCTTGTCCTCGGGAGAGGGTCAGAGAGCTGGACGCATCGGCGTTCGTGAGACTCCCCGCAGTGCGCAGGATACCGCGGCTGTGCGGCGCCATCTCGGCCATCATGACGCGGGCGTCCAGCGCGAGTGTGCCGCTGGTGGTTTCGATGCTGATCGCACCCGCCGCCAGTTCGACCGCATCATCGTGGCCGATGAGGATCTCGGTATCACCTTCGAGCTCGATGCGGGCGCCATCATCCCAGGCAATCGTCGTCGAGGATGCTGGAGTGGTTGCCTCATCCACGCTGCCTTGGCGCAGCCGACTTCCGCTCGGCAATTCCATACCGATGATGGCCGGCACGGCGAGACCCGCGGCAGACACCGCCGTCACCAGTGCACCGGCAGCTCCCTCTGGATTGCTGAGCGCGACGATGCGAGCCAGGGCGATGCGAGTCGGGGCGGCGAGATGCTCGCCGTTGTCCCGTTCGGCGATCCCAATCGACACCAGCGCGAGGAGCCCAGCCGCAAGACTCAGTGGAATTGCCCACGCCGCCGTGGTGCGCCGCCGGCGCAGAACGGAACGGCGGACCGATGGTCGCCGGCGGCGCCGATTCGCTTTCGGCGGACTGACCGCAGGATCGGCTAGAGCATCGCTCAGAGCCTCACCCAGCATAAGATGATGCACCAAGTGCGCACGCTGCACCGGATCCGCTAGCAAACGGGTCAGCATGCGTTCATCTGCGGGGGTCAGGGTTCCATCCTCCAGATGGATGATGAGGTCATCCATCTGGCTCATGGCACCCTCGCCCGCAAGCGCTGGGCAATGCAGGCGGCGAGCGCCGTCCGCAATCGCGACAATGCGGTCATCAACGACCCGGCGCTGCGGCTCAGGGTCTCGGTCATGCTGGCGATTGGCTGGTTCTCCACGTAACGAAGGGTCAGCAGGCGCCGGGCGGGAGCAGGCAGTTCCTCCGTGCACTCGGCCAGCGCCCGACGGCGCTGGTCCCACTCGTCATCGATCTGGTCGCCGGCTTCGGCGAAGGCTTGGTCGATGCGGTCAACGAGCTCCGGATCGGGCACCAATCGGTGGTGCCGTTGTTGCTTCCAGTGCTGCAAGGCCAGATTGCGCGCCACTCCCCGCGACCATCTCGGCAGGTCGTCGATCACCGTTCCTTTTTCGCAGGCTTGGGCGAGAGCCAGGTAGGTTTCCTGAAAAAGGTCTTCCGCCAGGACCGGATCGCGCACGAGGCCGCGCACGTACGCATGCAAGGACAAGCGATGCGCGAGGAAGAGCGCCGACTGCTGCGCGAGAAGTTGCTGCATAGCTACCCTTTGGTGGCGCAAACAAGACCGACCTTACGGACTTATTGCTCCTCGGAAAGGAGGCGCCCGTAGTTTTCCGTCTCGCCAGCAGCGACCTCCTCACCCTTTAGGGACGGGCCACAGCACGATGCGGTTTTCGCCGGCATCCAGGCGCTGGAAAGGCCCCGGCAGGGGTTGGGCGGACAGCTGATCGCCGTACCAATCGTGAGTGACGCCAGTAACCGGGGCGCAGCGCACTGTCGTCACCGCATCGTCGAACGTGAACTGCCAGGCAATGGTGCGCGCGAGCAGGCTGTCGCGGGTGCAGCGCGTCGTTGTCGAGGTCCGGTCATTGCCCGTCGCCGCTTGCCACAGATCGAGCGGCAACGTGAACGAGTCCACCCAGCGCTTCGCATCCAGACAATCAACCAATCCCGCCCGGGCCAAGGCGGCGTTGCAATCGCGGGTGACCACTTCGGCGGTCTGCGGTTCCTCCGCTTGGCAGATACCCGGAAACTGTCCGCAGTGACTGCGATTGGTGATGACGAACTGCGGCGCGAAAGGTCCTGAGCCTTCGTCGAGCACACTGCCGCCGCCCATCAGCAAATTGCCGTCACTGACATTATTGCCCGCGCAACGCCACGGCAGCGGCAAGCCCACCGCCGCCTTCTGGTTAGCCAGTATCATATTGTTCAGAACGCGAATATCCCAGCAGCCGTTCTCGGGTTTTACCCGCGGCGTGCAGTAGGCAAACCAAACGCCGCAATGCGCATTGGCGTAGATCAAATTGTGGGCGATAGTAACGTCAGCGATATCGTGGCCATAAACTCCATCGCCATGCCGGGTGTGCGCGATGATGTTGTGGTCGATGAGCACCGGTCCCCGGCCGAGTTCGACATTCACGCCGGACCACAGATTATTGATGATCACATTGCGCGTAACCCGAGTGCCGTGGAACTGGTTATCGAGCCAGATGCCATGCGCTTCGTTATCGCGCACCAGATTGCCTTCGATCACCGCATCAAAGACCATGTGCAGCTTGATGCCGGCAAATTCCCACCATGGCGACGTCCAACCACCGCAATTATTGCGTTCGATGATGTTGTCGCGGATCTCCACGCCGTAGGAAACAATGCCGGCGATGCCGCAATGGCCATTGTCGGCGATAATATTGCGTCGCAAAATGTGCCAACCGCAGATGTCCCGTGGGCGATCGCGCATTTTGCGGTGATGTTCGCCGTCATCTCCTGGAATTTCCGGCAGAGTTTCGGGAAATTCACCCCGACCACGGACTTCGCCGCCCCCCTCTTGACCGATGTCGATGCCGATGCCCTTGGCATGGCGAACCGTGCAGTCCTCGATGACCCAATGGTGGCCGCTGCGGCAGGAGAGCAGCCCGACCTGGGGCCAGCCCGCCTTGCCCCAAGTTGGATAGTGATTCGCACCATGCTCAATCACCAAGCCGCGCACCGTGATCCAGCCTAGGCCACGGTTCAATGGGGCGAAGACCGTGTGGCGGGTGCTGATCTCGATGCAGTGCTGGGAAGGATCGGCCTTGCTGGGATGCAGGAGCAGATGCTGGCCATCAGCGCTCATCATCCATGTGCCGGGCAGACGGCGGAGCTCCGCCATGCGTTCAACCTCAGTGGCGCAAACACCATCCAGGAATACCTGACCAAGGGTGCGCAGCATGCGTGGATCTGTGCTGGCGATGTATGGCTGCAGATCGCGCTGGGCAATCTGCAGTTTCATATCGACGTTGGCCTTGCCGGTGCCACTGGAGTCTTCTGCGAGGACGCGTTCGAATTCCGTGATACGTTCCTGCATCTGTGCCACCGCCGCCGCATGGGGACGAGCGACCAAGCCGCGATTAAAGCTGCTGAGGAACGGCTGGAAACTGCCATAGACACGCTCATCGCAATAGCCGCCATATGCCGCCGTACCCCAGACCATGGAGTCCAATGGCAGAGCGAAGATCCGGTCGCTTTGGGCCGTCCACGGTCCACCGCACACCTCGCTGCCGCGCAAAATGGCACCGTCTTCGCCCTGATAAGTGATCGGCAAGCCCTTTTCTCCACCACGAGCCGGACTGACCCGCTCGCGATAGATCCCGGGGCGGATCTGCACCGTATCGCCGGGCTGAGCGACTTGCGCCGCCGCGTTGACAGTGAGCAAAGGTGCTTCCGGCGTACCCGGATTGGCGTCATCCGCTTGCGGGTGGTTGGCATCGACAGTCCAGGTACGCACTTCGGTGGCGATGGGCATTCCTGCAATTGTTAACATGAACACTATATGTCAAGACCCGCTATCCTGGACGCAGATCTAAAATCTTGGTGTTTCGGCAGGCTCGCCTTGCCTTCGAGTTAGCCCGTGTATTGCCCTGGGATATCCGGAATCGCGCTCAGTGGCGTGAGGCCGTAGACCGAGTTGCATAGAGGGCGGCGTGTTGCCGCTTCGCGGTCGACGTCCAGCGTCGCCGGCCCGGGCCGGGGGAGGGAACTGCGCGCGACAGTGACGCTGGTCGTTCCAGGCCACGTCACCGTCGCGCTTGCCTCCCTCCCCCGCCGCTCGGCGGCGGCTCCCCCACCACGCTCTTCACCGTTCCAGGTGAGCGCTCATCCTCCGGACATCGAGGACGACATGCCCAAGCACAGCCCCCATCCCCCCGAGAAGCGCGCCGAGATCGTGCTAGCCTACCTGCGCAGCGCCACCCCGGTCATCAGCGTGTCCAAGCCGAAGCGATAGAGGTCATCCA
>CAYQAQ010000216.1:0-5930 GCA_964415495.1 uncultured candidatus Brocadiaceae bacterium
GTATCCGCTGCCGGAGGCACAGCTGGATCGTTTTCTTTTCAAGATCGAGGTGCGGCGCAACGCGCCCGAGGTGCTGGAGCGCATCGTGCTGGCGCGCGAGATCGGCGTGTCGCCGGAGGTGTCCCCGGTGATGACGCCGGCGGAGTTTGGCGAACTGCTCGGCTGGACGCGTCGCGTGCATGTGCCGGCGACGGTGGCCAACTACATCGCGCGGCTGGTTCACGCCACGCATCCGGGCGAATCGGCGGCGTCGGCCGGGGTGCGCTACGGAGCGAGCCCGCGCGCGGCGCTCGCGCTGGCGGCGGCGGCGAAGGCGCGCGGCCTGCGGCACGGGCGTCCGCACGCGAGCTTCGAGGACGTGCGGGCGACGGCGCGGTCCGTATTGGCGCACCGGATACTGCTCGACCACTCGGCCCGGCTCGACGGGGCCACGCCGGACCGGGTGGTGGACGCGCTGCTGGCCGAGGTCGGCGCGCAGGCGGCGGCGCTGCCCGACTCGCTCTCGCTGGCGGCGGCGAAGATCCGCTGAGTTTCACGCTGTATTTGTTTTCTCACTACGATTTTCGATGAATTTTCCGAAGCCTCTCGTTTTTCTGTTTCTGTTCGTCGCGTTGGCGGCGCGGGCGGCGGCGGGGACGCCGAGCACGCAGCGCATCGATCTCGAGCCTGATTTCCCCGCCGTCATCCATGTGACTCCGGTTTCCGAGCGTTGGAACGGGGAAGGATTCATGCCCATGCGCGTGCGGATCGAAAACCTGGGGCGCGAGCCGCGGACGTGGGATTTTTCCTTTGGCGTGAATTTTGGCTATTCGGGTTCCACGCTTACGCATGAATTGGCGCTCGGCGCGGAGGCTGGCGGTGGGTTCGAGACGGTGGTTTTTGTTCCGGGAGCGGGGGCGATTTCGTCGGACCGGCGCGCGTATGTGTCGGTGTCTTTGGCGGGTCCCGGCGCGCGCGGGTATGGTAGCACGCTGTTGCACGGCGGGAACGACGAGGTGGTCAACACGGCGACGACATCGGCGCTGGAGGCTCCTTTGTTTTCGGCCGTGAACGGTGCGCCCGGGGTGAAAACGGAAATTACTGTGATTGATCCCGCGTTGTGGCCGGCGGACTGGCGGGTGTGGTCGCCGTTCGTGCGGGTGGTGTTGGACGAGCGGGAATACGCGGCGATCGACGGCGCGCGGCGCGCGGCCTTGCACGACTGGGTGGCGATGGGCGGTGCGCTGGATATTTACCCGACCGACGGATTTGGCGCACCGGCGGAGACCTCGCGGCGACACGGGCACGGCATGATACGCCGGATGCCGCACAGGCTCGCCGCCGAGGCCACGACGGCGGGCAAGCGGGAGATACGGATCGGCAAGTCGGACGTGGATGACCTGGCCGACTTCACGGCCTCGTTTATTTCGCCGACGCGGCGGGAGGAAATGCTGCCGTCGCGCGGTGCCTTGGGCGTGTCGCTGTTTTTGGTCGCATTCGCGGTGTTGGTGGGGCCGGTAAATCTTTTCGTTTTCGCGCCGTCGCGGCGTCGGCATCGGCTGTTTTTCACCACGCCGCTGATTTCGCTCGTCGCGTCGCTGGCCTTGGCCGGCTACATCGTGGTGAAGGATGGGTTTGGCGGCGAAGGAGCGCGGCACGGGCTGGTTTGGCTTTTGCCCGAATCCAATCAGGCGGTGGTGAGCCAGGGGCAGATTTCGCTCACCGGCGTGCTGTTGGGCGGCGGGTTTGACGTGCCGGACGACGTCATGCTGGCGCGCACGGATCGGGATTCCCGCGCGCACCATTACGGGCACCAGCAGAAGACGAACAACTATTCGCGGGCGGCGGGGCGGGCGGCGGGCGACTGGTTCGCGAGCCGGCGCACGCAGGAGCACACCTTGCGGCGTCTGGTGCCGACGCGGGCGCGGGTGGAACTGGTGGCGGGGGGAGTCGGCGACGAGCCGCCAGTGGTGCAATCGAGCGTGGGGACGGCGCTGCGGAATTTCGTATATCTCGACGCGGGCGGCGTGCGCTGGGTGGCGGATGAAGTCGGGCCGGGCGAGCGTGTGACGCTGCGGTTGCCGCCCGATCCGTTCGTCTCCTCGATACCGCGCGGGTGTTTTTCGGCGCGGGGCGGGGCGGCCGAGGGGCTGGCTCCGATTCCGACGCTGGCCTCGATCCGTTGGGATGAATCCGAATTTCTTTATGCCGGTCCGGTGGTCGGCGCACGCACCCCATGAGCACTCCTCCTCCTATGGTAGAAGTTAAAAACATCACCCGCCGTTTTGGTGCGGTGCAGGCCTTGAAGGGCGTGTCCTTCTCGCTGCAACGCGGGCAGGTGGTCGGCCTCATCGGCGCGAACGGTGCGGGCAAGACGACGGCGATGCGCATCCTCGCGTCGCTGGACATGCCGGACTCGGGAAGCGTGTCGATCGGCGGCGTGGATATCGTGCAGGAGCCAAATGTGGTGCGTCGGAGCATCGGCTGGATGCCGGATCATTTTCAGGCCTACCGCGACATGACGGTGGGCGATTATCTGGATTTCTTCGGGCGGGCGCACGGATTTCGCGGCGCGGAGTTGGTGCGGCGGGTGATGGAGGTGGTGGATTTCACCGAGCTCACTTCTTTGCTCGCGCGGCCGATGGACAAGTTGTCGAAGGGGCAGACGCAGCGGCTTTGTCTGGGGCGCACCTTGCTGAACGATCCGGAATTTCTGTTGTTGGACGAACCGGCGGCGGGGCTGGATCCGCAAGCGCGGTTGGAGTTCAAAAACCTCGTGCGCATTTTGCGCGAGCGCGGGAAGACGCTGCTCATCAGTTCGCATATTCTGACGGAGCTGGGCGAGATGTGCGACACGCTGCTGTTCATGGATCAGGGGCGGGTGGTGCATCACGGTGACAAGGAGGATTTGTTGCGGCAGGACGCGGAGGCGGGGCCGATTTTTGATGTGTCGGTGCACGGGCCGGTGGCGGCGTTGTCGGCGTGGCTGGAGATGCGTCCGGGCTGGCGCTTGGTGGAGCTGCGGCGCGACGGCGCGCGGGCGGAGTTTCATCGCGGCGAGCCGGAGGCGGTGGCGGAGGAAGTGCGGCGGCTGGCGGCGGATGTGCCGCTGCTCGGGTTTCAACGTCAGGAGCGCAGGCTGGAGGAGGCGTTCGTGGATATTTTGCGCAACGGTTCGGGTTCGATTCGGAAGCGAACGGGGGCGATGCCGCCGCCCTTGCCGCCGAGCGTGGTGCCGGTCGTGGCGCCGGTCGTGGCGGACGGGAAGGAGGAGGGCGCATGAGTAACGTGACTTCTGCCGCTGCGTCTGTCGCTTCGCCTGTGGAGGCGTCGCCGCGTTTTGATTTTCCCGGCTGGTTGCCGCCGATGCTCGTCAAGGAGCTGCGTCAGGGGCTGCGTCAGCGCGGCTTCGTGGGCGGCTTGATCGCGGCGCAGGCGGTGCTGGCGATCATGTTTATCTGGGGCTTCGTGGTCGAGGTGGACGCGGGTGGATCGCGAGGTATGATCGACGGCGTTTTCTGGAGCACGGTGTTCGCGACGCTGCTGCTGGTCGCGCCTTTGCGCGCGCTGGGGGCGCTGCACGCGGAGATCGATGCGCGGACGATGGATCTGCTGCTGCTGACGCGGCTCGACTCGTGGCGCATCGTGTGGGGCAAGTGGGTGTCGCTGGTGACGCAGTCGCTGCTGCTGATCGTATCTATTTTTCCCTACGCGGTGGTGCGGTATTTTTTCGGGGCGGTGGATGTGGTGCAGGACTTCGTCGTCATCGGTATAATGCTGGTGTTGAGCGCGGTGTTTACCGCCGCGGGTTTGTGGGCCTCGGGCATGAACCGGGTGCTGCGTATGTTTCTGGTGATCGGGGTGATTTTCATGTCGTTCGGAACCTTCGGAAACATGCTGGCATTTGGCCGGATGAGCGGACACGCCTTCGGATTTACCGGGCGCTCCAGCTCGCCGATGGAGTGGGTGTTCGCGGTGGTGTGGGTGTGGGTGGCGGCGTGCGCGGTCGCCTACTGTCTGATGCTGGCGGTGCGGTGGTTCGCGCCGGCGGCGGAGAATCACGCCATCGGTCCGCGACTGCTGCCGCTGGCGTTGGCGATGCCCTTGCCGATTGTCGCGTGGGTGGGGACGGGCAACGAACTGCAGGAATACGCGGCGGTGTGGTTGGCGGCTTGCGCGTTTATCGCGTTGATCGAGATGGCCGGAGCTCGCGAGGTGATGGCGATCCATCTGCGCGGGCGGCTGGGTCGGCCGGGTTGGCGGCGGGTGGGTGGGGCTCTGTTGTTGCCGGGCTGGCAGAGCGCGGCGTTGTGGGCGGCGGTCGTGCTGGTCCTTTCGGTGACGGTGATGGTGGTGGCGGATTGGTTTTCGGCGGGCGATTCCAAGGCGGGCTTGCTGATCTTGCTGGCGGCGCTGGCGTGGGCGGGTTTGGTGGTTCCGGCGCTGGTGGTGTCGAGTCTGCGTTCGTTGGGTCGGGTGACGGGCTTGATGTATTTTATCGCTCACGCGTTGTTCGGCGCGCTGGCGGGGATGGCGGGCAGCACGGCGCTTTCGAAAAAAGCGCCGGCGTTTATTCATGCGCTCGAGTGGGTTTCGCAGGCGGTGCCGCCGATGAGTTTTTGGCAGGCCATCAGTAACTGGAACAAATTGGGGACGCCGCAGTTTGGCTGGAGCGGGCCGGTGGCGGGCGTGGTGTTGACGGTCGCGTTGGTGTGGTGGATGGCGCGGCCGTATTGGACGGGTGTGCGGCAGATGCGTGAGGCGGCGAACCGGTCCGGGACGCGCGAATGAGCGAGGCGACGGACAAAATTCCGGGGCCGGCTTTTGGCGCGGCGCGGCGCGAAGGGCTGGATGCGGCGCGGCGCTTTCGCCTGCCCTTTGGGCGTCAGACTTGGCGTGGCGCGGCGGGGGGTTGGCAGGGCGCGGGGGCGGGGAGTTCGATCGATTTTCAGGATCATCGCGCGTATGCGCCGGGCGATGATCCGCGGCATTTGCATTGGGCGGCGTATGCGCGGACGGGGCAGCTGACGATGAAGCTGTATCGCGCGGAAGTGTCGCCGCTGGTGGATCTGGCGGTGGATGCGTCGGAGTCGATGCGCGGCGAACCGGAGCGGGCGGCGCGCACGGAGGCGCTGGTGGCGTTTTGTCTGGAGAGTGCGACGCGGGCGGGAGCGCCGGTGCGGTTATATGCGGTGGAAGGGCGGAGGGTGCGGGGATTGTCGGTCGAGCGGGCGCGGGCCGAGGGGTTTTGGGCTGCGGTCGGGGAGGGGGGCGCGGAGGCGGGAGCGCCGGGGGTGCTGCCGTGGCGGTCGGGGGCGATGAAAGTGTGGGTGAGCGATCTGTTGTTTCCGGGCGAGCCGGGGGCGGTGTTGAACGCGATGGCGTCGGGGGGCGGTTGCGCGCTGGTGTTCGCGCCGGTGCTGGCGGCGGAGGCCGGGCTGGCGGAGCGAGGCAACGTGGAACTGGTGGATCGCGAGGGCGGGGCGGGGCGGCGGCAGCGGATCGACGACGCGCTGGCGGAGCGCTACCGGGCGGCTTATGCGCGGCATTTTTCGCTTTGGCGCGAGGCGGCGAAGCGGGCGGCGGTGGGTTTTGCGCGGGTGGATTGTGCGGGCGCCTTGACGGGCGAACTGGCGGGCGATCCGCGGCTGCGCGGCGTGGTGGAGGCGTTGGCGTGAGCTTCGCTTTCCTGAGTCTGGGGCATCCCGCCGCGTTGTGGGGGCTGCTGGTTTTGCCGGCGCTGGTGGCGGTGCATTTTTTTCAGCGGCGGGCGCGGCGGGTGGAGACGAGCACGCTGTTTTTGATCGAGGCGCTGGGTTCGGAGAGCGAGGGCGGGCGCACGTGGGAGCGGTTTCGCGGGTCGCGGAGTTTTTGGTTACAGGTGCTGGCGGCGTTGCTGGTGGTGTGGGTGTGGGCGGAGCCGCGCTGGCCGCGGGCGGATTCGAGGCAGA
>CAYQAQ010000217.1:0-5929 GCA_964415495.1 uncultured candidatus Brocadiaceae bacterium
GCTGCCGATGACGGTCACTACCCCCCTGCGGCGGTGCCGCCACCGCCGGCGTCGTCGTCTCGTGGTCGCTGTTATCTTCAAAGGCATCCAATTCATCGGTCACCACGTCCGGGATGACCGGCCCCGTATTGGCCAAATTCGCCGGGCGCACGCCCTTGGCCAAGCACTGGCAGCAGACGTGGCGCTGGCCGTCCGACCACGCTTTCACACGATCGACTTGGTCGAAGACCTTGTCGCAGACCGTGCAGATAATCGGCGCAATCACGACCTTGAACGATTGCTTGCCGATCGCGAGCAGATCGCCATCACTCAAGTGGGCCATTTCCGGGGCAAGCCGCTCATTGATCGTGCAGCGGATGCGCGAGTGATTGGTCAGCTGCACCCGCATGCCTGTCACGGCGACGAGCACTTCACCGACGTCATCACTGCCCTTATTGGTCTTGATCGTCGCCGGCCGCGTACTGCTGATCGGCAAGTGCTTGCCAATCAGTGGGGGCGTCATTCCTTCGAGGTAGCAGCGCATGCTCACGGCAGTGTAGGCTGCGCACGGCGCGAGCCAACCGGCGAAATCCTCGAGCTAGGTCCGGACTTCGTTACGCCTGACAGCGCAGACACCACACCGTCGAGCGTCCCGCGACCACGGCATGGCGCAGGGTCGTGCCACACACCACACACGGGGAGCCCGCACGGCCATACACCCGGAAATCGTGCTGAAAATAGCCACCATCGCCACCGGCTTGGCGGAAGTCGCTGATCGTCGAGCCGCCCGCGGCGATAGCCGCCGCCAAGACGGTACGGATGGCCTCGACCAAACGCTCTGCTCCCGCGCGTGTGAGACGACCCGCCGCCAGGGTCGGTCGCACACCAGCGCGAAACAGCGCTTCGGCCGCGTAGATATTGCCGACGCCGACCACCACGGCCTGATCCATGATCATGGCTTTCAGCGCTGATCGCCGCCCGCGCGTGGCGGCGTAGAGTGCCGCGCCGGTGAAGGTCGTCGCATCAAGGGGTTCCGGGCCCAGGGCCCGCAAGCGTGGGTGCGTGGCCTCCTGGCCAGGCTCGATCACGTCGAGCAGACCGAAACGGCGCGGGTCGCGAAAGACGAGACGGCGGCCATCCAGGAGATGAATGAGGCAATGGTCATGGTCTCGCTCATCGTCCGTTTCAGCCGCCCGCCACGTCCCAGTCATGCCGAGGTGACAGAGCAGCGTCACCGCTGGGGTGTCCCACAGCAGATATTTGGCACGCCGGCGGATGGCGAGAATTGGCTGACCGCGCAGGCGCTCGGGCAAACTCGGGGGAATCGGCGCACGGAGATCGCCACGCCGCAGTTCAACGTGGTCGATACGCGCCGTGCTGCCGAGCAAGGCCGCCAGACCGCTGCGCACCGTCTCGACCTCCGGAAGCTCAGGCACGCGGCGGGATCTCGATGGTGAACCGATCGTGGGCGACGTGGACTTCCGTTCCGGGGCAAACCTCCGCGGCTTCGCGCTGCAGGTCTGCTACCGTCGGACGGTCTTCGCCGTCGTCGTCATAGCGCGCGCTGACATGCGTCAGCACCAGGCGCCGCGCGCGCATCGCCTGGGCACAGGCACCCGCCATCGGCGCCGTGCTGTGGCCCCAGCGCAACGCCGCCTCATGGCGATCACCGGCATAGGTCGCTTCGTGCACCAGCAGGTCACAGTCTGCACCGGCGGCATGAATAGCCGTCGAATCGGCGGTATCGCCGAGCAGCACCAAGCGCCGTCCGGGACGCGGCGGATCGCAGACGTGTGTGGGCTCAACGCGCACGCCGCTGGCCGTGGTGACCGCCTGTCCCGCTTGCAGCCGGCCGAAATCCGGGCCCGGTATCACGCCCGCCGCCAGAGCACGCTCGGGATGAAAACGTCCCGGCCGCTGGCCTTCATCGAGCACATAGCCCCACGACGGAATGCGGTGCTCCAAGGGCCAGGCGGAAATGCTCCACTCGCCGGCCGACCACGCGGGGCCCGGACTACCGATGGCGTGGAAGCTCAGGGCATAGGGCAGCTGATTGACGCTCAAGCGCAGCACGGTGCTGACCATTTCCTCCAGGCCCTCTGGGCCGTGGATCGCCACCGGATCGGTGCGCCCATGAATGGCGAGCAGGCTGAGCAGCCCTGGCAGACCGTAGCAATGATCGCCGTGCAGGTGGGTAATCAGAATGCGTTCGATCGGTTTGGCACGCAGCCCGGCGCTGAGGAGCTGATGCTGGGCGCCCTCGCCGCAGTCGAGCAGCCAGGCGCGTCCGTCGTCGAAGCGCAGCAATTGCGCTGTCACGTTGCGGGTTTTGGTCGGCGTGCCAGCCGAGGTGCCGAGGAACGTCAAACGCACGGCGGGATCATGGTGGCCGAGCCGGTCACGCCAACCCCATCGGTGCTGGAGTCGCCACGCAGACTCTCTATTATGGACCTATGCCCCATGCTATCGTCCTGCTGCTGACTGCGCTGACCCTGACAGCGGTCGAGGCCCCCGTTTACGGCGATCCTCGCTTTCCCCTGCAGTCCATTCGCGACATCAGCACCCAAGGGCGCTATCGCCCTGGCCCGCCACCCAATGCCACCGTCGATCCCGTGGCGCCGCTGGCCGATGGCGATGTCGCTCTCATTACGGGCCGCTTCGACGCGCGGGCGCAAACGGCGTTCATTGCCCGCTATATCGACCGCATCGAAGCCCAGGCAGCAGACCAGGCCGGCCCGGAGCTGATCGCGTGGCTGGCGACGCGCCCCGATTTCCGCAAGGATTTCTGGCTCGCCTTGTCCTGGGCCTATGACGACATCGCGGCTGCCTGTCGCATTCTCGATGATCTGCGCGAGCTTGATGAGGCCCGCACCGAACGCTTTCGCCACCTTGCCATCGCCTTCGCCGTCGTCCACGACACGCCGAGCGCACTGCTGTCCTCGCGCTATTACACCGTGCACGGCGTTGCCGACGCCCAGTACCGACCGCTCAGTGATCATCGCGAATTGTTCCTATATTTCACCGATCCCAAGAATATGGCGTTGTTTCCGTTCAAGCCGCATCAAATGAGCTGGTCGATGATGGTCCACTTAGTCGACCTCGACGCCGATGCGGCGCAGCGCACCTGGGCCCTGCAGGCGCAACGGGCGCGCTCCAGCGACATCAGCGGTCTCTATCAATTGGTCAAATACGATAACGCCAAGCTGTCGAGCGGGGGCACCAGCAGTGCGCTGGGGAGTCTCCCCTACACCTTGGAAAACCTGCTCGCGCGCGGCGGCATCTGCGGCGATCAGAGCCATTTCACCAGCGGCATCGCCAAGATCTTCGGCATTCCGGCGATGAAGTGCTCGGGCTATGGCCGCTTCGGCGGCATGGGCCATGCGTGGGCCGGATTTCTGACCGCCAAAGGCCGGCGTCCGGTGCTCGATTTCACAGGCCGCTTCTTCTTCGACTATTTTTACACCGGCAACATTTTTGACCCCCAGACTCGTACGCAGACGATGGACCGCTATGTCGCGTTAGCGTACGACGGCGCCTCCCTGTCGTTCCCAAAGTTTCAGGATGCCCAAGCCCTGATGCGCGCCGCCCAGGCCTGCTTTGACAGCGAACCGCAAGCGTCTTTGGCGCTAGCCAAAGCGGCCATCGATCTCAACACGTATTGCGCCGATGCCTGGCGCGTGCTGATGACGCACATCGCGGTTGGCGCCATGCCGCGTAAGGAAGCTGCGACCTGGGGATCGCGCATGCTCAAGGACCTCAAGGATCATCCGGATCTCACCATCGAATGCATCGATCTCTACCTGCGCTCGATTCCGCTCGAGGATCAGAGCGAACGCCAACGGTTGTGGAATGGTGCGTACGCCCTTTATGCGCAGCGCTCGGATCTGCAGATCGCCCTGCGCCTCAAGCAATGCCGAGAACTGGTTGCCGTCGACAATGCACAACTCGCGATCCAGCGCGCCTTAGAAGCCATCGTTCCCAACGCCAAGGAGGGCAGCCTCGTGTTGCCCTTGGTCGAATTGGTGGTGACGACGACCAATGACCAGGTCGCGCAACAGCCGGCATTTCCGGTCGCCCGCATCCGCGCTGGCCTAGCCCAAGCCGACGGCGATTTTCCGAAGATGCGCGGACGCGAGCCATCAGCAGCGTATACCCAGTTCCGCGCGCTCTTGGACAAGCTGTAGCAAGCTGGAGCAGGCTCACGGAAGTACCGCGCGCGAAGTAGCCACTTTCAGGCCCCCCGCAGCGCCGTATCGTGTGGCCCATGACTGGCCAAGCCATCCTCACGGCCGTACGTGGCGCGCTCCTGATCGCGATTGTAGCGGCATTCCTGGTCAGTCTGGTCACCAGTGTGCTCAGCGACCAACGGCTGCCGCTGATCGGGCTGAGCGGGCCCGGTAATGCCCAACGGGATCCGGGCGTTCGCGTGTTGCTCGCGGATCGCCGCAGCATCGATCAGGCGATTCGAATCCTGCCGCATCATGAACGCCTCACCATCGCCATCCTCCGCCCCGCGTGGCTGGTGGCACCGGCACAGAACGACGATCCGCAGTACACACTCAAGCTCGAACGGGGTGAACAACTGCTGATCCGTCCCGATGTGGATGGGCTGGTTTTCTCATCCGCCACCTGGGGCCAGGAACAGCGCTGGCCCGTTCCGGGCCTACGCATCCTGCCGCGCGCAACGACGACCTTTATCAACGACGATGATCACCCGACGCGCTGGCCCATGGGGCGCTTCGAAGATAGCGATCGCGAAGCGGTCTTCGCTATCGGCTCGCGGCGCTACCGTGGCTGCGTCGACGTGCGCTTCGTGAATTCCAAGCAATTGCACGTCATCAATACCTTGCCCATTGAATCGTATGTCGAAGGCGTGATCGCGATCGAGATGAAAGCGAGCTTTCCGCTTGAGGCCTTGAAAGCCCAGGCCATCGCCAGCCGCACCCACGCCTATGCCCGCGCCTGGATGGCACTGCAAGCAAAGCAACCGTACGACATCAGCGACACCCTCGATGGGCAGGACTACCATGGCCACGGCCTGGGCGGCGAATTCACCCTGCGTGCGGTCCGCGAAACGGCCGGACGCATCCTGGTCACACCGCGCTTGCGCATGCCCTTCGTGCCACAGTTCTGTGCCGCCAATGGCGGCTGGACCGAGGCCAGCGAAGCGGTGTTCCCCGGGGCCAAAGATGCGACTCAGCGCGAAAGTGTCGCCGAGGTCATGCCCGTCCAGCGGGATCCCTTCAGCGAACGGGGCGCGGTCGCCCTCGGCTATCTGTCCACCCACGGCGAACAGCAGGTTCTGATCGAACCAGATGATCTGCAGAAGCGTCTGCAGGCCTGGGTTCGTGAAAAGGGGGATCGCACCACCACCATCGGTTACATCACCGACATCGCCATCGGTCAACGCGATCCGCGCTCAGGACGCGTGCGCACCGTGATCATTTCACACACTCCCCTGCAACAAATGGAAGTCACTGGCCATGACCTGCGGTCGATTGTTGGCCCGCACCGACTGCGCTCGACCTTGTGGACCAACCTCGAATCTCGCGTGCGCATGGACGAGCGCCGGGTCAAGAATTGGATCATCACCCTGCGCGGCTATGGCCACGGGGTCGGCATGAGTCAAATCAGTGCTTGGGCGATGGCGAAGCAGGGCTTCACCAGCAGCCAGATTTTACAGACGTTTTATCTTGGGGCTGAGATTGTCGGATGGTAATGTTTTGTCGTATTCGAAAATCGGCCTTTATCGGGAATCGTCCTGATTTCGTGAATCTTGCAGTTTTAGTGAATCGTCCTGCGTCTACCCTGACGAGATTGAGCACCGGCACGGTGGCGTCGATGATCAGAAGCGCCGTTCCTCTTTTTCTTTTCGCATGCGACATCCAGACTTTGTCAATATGCATCCCGGCCCACGCTGGTGCGGACGCAGGACGCAGGACGCAGGACG
>CAYQAQ010000218.1:0-2162 GCA_964415495.1 uncultured candidatus Brocadiaceae bacterium
CGGCGGGTTGCCTCTAAATAGCTGTCGACATCGGTGATATAGACGCCGGAGACTTCGCCCAAGCGATTGACCCACGGATTGAACACCTCCGGCGCATCAACGGCCATGCCCTTGTCCGGCCGCCACGTGGGGCGCATTTGACAGGTGAACGACGAACCGGCCGCCTGCTCGGCAAGCAGCGCGCGGTGATGCTCCAAGGTGTCGGTGGGATCATCGGTGGTGCACACCACGCGCACGTCCCACTCCTGCATGATGCCGCGCGCGCTGAAGGCCGGCTTGGCGAGCAAGGCATTAGCCTCGTCCCACACGCCCTGGGCGGTCGAGCCATCGAGCAGGCGATCGCTGATGCCGAACGGCCGCTTCAGTTCGAGGTGGGTCCAGTGATACAACGGATTGCGCAGACACTTCGGGACGGTCTCGGCCCAGGCCTGGAACTTCTCGCGGTCGCTGGCCTCGCCGGTGCACAGATGTTCGGCCACGCCGTTGGCGCGCATCGCGCGCCACTTATAGTGATCGCCATCGAGCCAGATCTTGGTCAGGTTGGCATAGCGACGATCGACCGCGACGTCTTCGGGCGGCAGGTGACAGTGGTAGTCCACGATGGGCAGGTCGGCGGCGAAGTGGTGGTAGAGCTTCCGCGCCTGCTTGTTGGGCAGGAGGAAGTCCTCACCGATGAATGCGTGCTTGCACTTCTTTTTGCTGCCCATGGCGAATGTCTCCGATGCCGACGGTGAAGGGGCGGGAATTGGACGCCCGCGACGCGAACGAGCAAGTGCGGGCGGGGGCTTCCGTCCGCCGAGGCCCCCGAAATAGGGCGGTTAAGACCCCGTGAAGGCCCTGGTCGAGGCGGTTGCGCCCTGGGGGAGTGGGACCTAGAATGCGGCCTTCCTGTTCTGACGGAGCCATTCCCATGACCGATTCGACCCCCGAAACCGACCCCAAAGCGGCCAAGCCCGCGGCGGCAGAGGGTGCCCCCACCAGCGAACAGCCGGTGGAGGAATGGAAGCCGGAGCCCCGTCAGTGGACGTGGAAAGATCTGTTCACCGCGCCGATGTTGGCCTTTAAGCCGAAGTGCATGTTGGTCATGGCGGTCACCGCCATCGTGATCGGTCTGTGGTTCAAGATTCAGCCTGGGCCGACGATGTTCGGCGAGAGCACGCCGGCCGTCTTGTTCCTGACCGTTGGCTACTTATGGAAAATGGTCGCATTGGTGATCTTCAGCCTCGCGGCCACTCTGGTCGCGACCTTCATGAAGGCCGACCTGCTCGACGATGAGTTCCTGACCTTCGGCGAAGCCCTGACCCAGTGGAAGGGCCGCATCGTGTCGGCCGTCCTGGTGCCGGTCTTCTTGACGGGTATTTACGGCGCCTTCATCGCGCTGCTCGCCTTGTGCCAATTGATTGGCTCGATTCCGTTCGTTGGCCCGACGCTCTACGCCCTGCTCTATCCGCTCGGCCTGCTGCTGGGCTTGTTCATCGTCCTGCTCGGCATTGCGGTGATCTTGGCTATCTTCGTCTTCCCGTCGATCATCGCGATCCGCAAGCACGGCTGGTTCGACAATGTCGTCGACACCTTTGAAGCCGTCGGCACCAAGCCGCATGTCCTGGTTGGTTCGGCCATCTTGACGGTGGTGCTCATCGGTGTCGCCCACTTCATTACCTTCGGCGCCATCAACCAGCTGAGCCAGACCGCTCGCTCCATGCCCGGCACCCAACTCATCGCCACCGAACAGCGCTCCGACCAAGTCATGGGCCAAGCCATGGGGTGGGTCAACCCCCTCCAGGCCGTCATCGGTCAAGTGGGCACCATGGCCGGCAGCCTCAGCGGCCAGCGAGGTTCAGATCAGCAGATTGAAGCCATGCTACGCGCCATGGGCCTGGAGGGCGAGCCCCGCCGGAACGGCCGGTCGGCAGCTACGGCCGAAGAATCCAAACCCTACTCGCACTACGTCGGCACCGTGCTGGGTCTGTGGAAGATCCTGTTCGTGGCTATCTTCACCGGCTATTTCCTCAACCTCTTCATCGGCGGCGGCATGCTGACCTACCTCGCCGTGCGCGAGGATGATTACTGGGATGACGAGGATCTCGAAGACCTCGACAAGCTGGCCAAGGAATTGGAAGACGAGGCCAAGGCGGAAGCGGCGAAGACCGGTGCTGACGCTC
>CAYQAQ010000218.1:2172-4889 GCA_964415495.1 uncultured candidatus Brocadiaceae bacterium
CTATCCCCGCTGACTTCGTGCGGCGCAAGGACAAGCCGGTGGATGCGCCTGCGGCCCCGGCTGCGCCTGAAGCCACCCCGACGGAAAAGCCGCCGGAGCCGCCGAAGGCGGATTGAGATTGCGGGCATTGGGCCCGCGGTTTAAGGCTTTTCGCTGGCATCGGTCGTCTCTCGACCCTCGACGCTCGTCGAATCGCCCCGCATTCCCGTGCGGACGCGTGGGGTGCACAGGCTCGGCCTGATAAAGGCGGAGAACCGGAGACGAAGACCATCCCGAAAGACGGTACTCGGAGCGATTTGTCGAGCATCGAGCGTCGTTGCCTGAACATGGCTCGGTCTGCACCCGAAGGTGATCGCCAGCGCCGCGTGCCTCTCGTCACTCGTCGCTCGCTTCTCGTCGAATCGCTCCGCATTCCCGTGCGGACGGTTGGGAGCGGGTTGGCTCTGCGATGAAGAACCCTTTGGGCGGCTCCTTGTTCTGCCCACCGTACCCGATCGTGTAGGCGTCAAGACTGCCCTCGCTACCGCTCGGCGCCTGCGGCGGCCTGGACACCTGCGCGCGACGGGTGCGGCAGGCTCCACAAGGAGCCTCACCATGGCACGTTTCCATTCCCTCTTGGTCTCGAAAACCTGCGCGACATCGCGCGGATTACCGAACGCATGCACGGTTTCGGCGATCTCGTCAACCAGATGCGAAGGGCCGCGATCTCCGTCGTCAGCAACATTTGCGAAGGCGCATCATCGGGCAACGATCGTCAGTTCGCGCGCTATCTGACCATCGCACGCGCATCGGCGCACGAACGGCAAGGCCAACTGGCCATCGTGACGGATCTCGGCGAACTGGATCTCGATCATCCGATCCATGACCGCTGCGATCACCTCGGGCGGGCACTCACCAAGCTGCTGCGCTCGCTGACGGGATAGGCGCCGACCCCACCCCTTCTTACTCCGTCAAATCCACCCAACGACTGTCGGTGAATCGCGTACGGGCAGCCAGCCATTCGCGCACGCGTTCATCGCGCACGGTGCCGTGCTCGCCTTGCCAGCCCCAGATCAGCATGGAGCTGCCGTCGTTGCCTGCGCGCACGCTGAACAGCGGTTGGAGATTGGTGCGGCGAGCCAGGGCATTCAATTCTGTGGCGTCGATCTCGACCTGAGCGCGCTGGTCATTGGGCACGGATTCGGCACCTACGACCAAGATCCATGGGCCCTGATCCAGACGTACGGCGTTCACGGTGCGGCGGGCGCCTAAAGCGGGAACCCGTGCTACATAACCATCCGGTGCGAAGCGCGCCCAGCGGGTGCGCTCATCGACCAGGATCACGCGCGCCGTGCCATCGGGGCGGTCGGGATAGCGCACCTGCCACCACTGACCGTCAGCTTGGACGGTGTCGGCCTCCAGCACTTCGATCGCATTGCCCCACACCAGGTATTCGCGCAACAGCAGCGAATCGGCGGCGCTGATCGCTTGCGAGCGAGTTAGAGGCGGGCGGGCGGCTTCGCAGGCGACCAGCACGGTCACCAGGGCAGCGAATAGCAGCGGGCGGATCGAGGAGACACCCTTTGAGAAGACAACCATGGGCGCAGGTTCTCCTCCGGAGGTCCCACCGCAACCGACGCTCTGGACCAGCCTGTATCCGCGGGTCAACTGCCCACCCATGAGCCTGCTCCATTGGAACCATTTCAGCAGTGCGCTGGGCAAGGCCAGCGCCTGCTTCATCGCCGTGCCGGACCAGGCCAAGCCCCCCTACCCGGTGGTCTACCTGCTGCATGGCCACAGCGATGATTACACCATCTGGCAGCGCCGTACCGCCATTGAGCGTTATGCCGAGGACGCCGGCCTAATGGTGGTGATGCCCGATGGCGGTCGCGGTTGGTACAGCGATGCCCGCGATGGCGTGCACCGCTATGAGAGCCATATCCTGGAGACCATCGATCGCGTCGAGGCCCTGTTTCCGGTACGCCGCGATCGCGCCCATCGCGGCATCGGTGGTTTATCGATGGGCGGCTACGGCGCACTCAAGCTGGCGCTGAAATATCCGCGTCTTTTCGCGTCGGTCGTGGCGCATTCCGGTGTCCTCGATATTCGTGCTTGGCACCGCGACAGTCCGTGCTCGGTGCAGCTGCGGCAGATCTTCGGCGACCGCTTGTCAGGCGACGAGGACTGCCTCACCTTGGCTAAGCGTCTCGCCCGCGCGCGCATCCGCCCGCACATCCGCATCGACTGCGGTGTCGATGATTTCCTCATCGAACACAATCGACGCATGCACCGCCAGCTGACCACGCTCGGTATTCCGCACGAATACGAGGAGTTCCCTGGCGCGCATACCTGGGAATACTGGGACGCCCACATCCCGCAGGCCCTCGCCTTCCATGCCCGCGGTCTGCGTCGCCGCTGAACGGATTCCCATGCGCACGCTCTTCACCACCATCCAACGCTGTTTTCCCGAGACTTTCGCGCGCCTTGCGGACGAAGACGGCCCCGCCGCCGACATCGCCGTCGACGACCTCGCCACGCTCGCCCAAGTGCTGCCCAAACACGGCAATGCGCCGGCGTGGATCCACTGCGGCGATCACCGCGTCCACTGTGCGCCCAGCGCGCACGATCTGGTCGCCCAGCACGGCGTCGACGTCAGCGGCCCCCTCGCCGGCCAGGTCATCCTGGTCACCGGTGCCGCCAGCGGTTTAGGCCTCGGCATCGCGCGCGGAGCCTACGCC
>CAYQAQ010000218.1:4899-5901 GCA_964415495.1 uncultured candidatus Brocadiaceae bacterium
TCGACTGCTGGGCGAAGTCGAATTCCGCTTGCGCGATCGCGATGGCCTCGCTGACGTCGCCGCCACCTTCACTGATCCGGTGCGCATCCACACCGCTCAGCTCAATGTCACCGACGAAGCCGGCGTGACCGCTGCGTTCGACGCGGCGCTCATCCGCTGGGGTCGCCTTGATGGCTTGGCCTGCTGCGCCGGCGTCGCCCCGAGTTATCCGCTCGTCGACTTCCCGCTGGAGAAGTTCCGTCTCGCCAACGAGATCAATCTCACCGGCTACTTCCTGTGCGCGCGCGAATTCGCGCGCATCGCCACCGCCCAAGGCCACGGCGGTTCGATGGTCTTCCTGTCGTCGAAATCCGGGCTCGAACCGTCGAAGGCCAACACCGCCTACAACGCCACGAAAGCTGGCGAACTGCACATGGCGCGCGGCTGGGCGCTGGAACTGGGCCGCGACGGCATCCGCAGCAACTGCATCGCCCCGGGCAATGTGTTCGCGGGCTCGAAAATCTGGAATCCCACCTACATCGCGGCAGCAGCGGCCAAGAAGGGTATCAAGCCGGACGAGGTGATCCCGTATTACGTCGGCCTGACCGCGCTGAACCGTGATATACTGCCGGATGACATAGCGAATGCAGCGGTGTTTTTGTTCTCGGACGCGGCGCGCTGCGTGACGGGGCAGGTCATTGTGGTCGACAGCGGGCAGGTGTTTACGCGGTAGAGGGGGCGGCAGGCCAAAGGGCAGCGAAGCCTGGAAAAAACGGAATCTCGAAGCTAGGCGACGATCGACGTCGGGACGAAAGACGAGCGGCGGGCAGCCTCACGTACCGACAGCATACGTACGAATCTGGTCCATTATTTCGCCCGCGTCAGTCGGCTGCGTCGCTCGTCTCTCGTCGCTCGTCGCTCGTCAATCGCTCCGCAGCACTGTGCGGACGCCGGTAAGGAACCGGCTCTTCCGTTGAAGAACCCCGGGGCGGCTCCTTGTTGCGCCCACCGTACCCCTCGTGC
>CAYQAQ010000219.1:0-5889 GCA_964415495.1 uncultured candidatus Brocadiaceae bacterium
CTCAAGCGGCATGAAAGCTGCGGCACCTGCGGCGGCAGCGGCGCCAAGAAGGGCACCAAGCCCAAGACCTGTCCGCTCTGTCATGGCCATGGCGTGGTCCGTCAGGGCCAGGGCTTCTTCGTCGTGCAGACCACCTGTCCGCAGTGCCATGGCCGTGGTCAGGTCATCAGTGACCCGTGTACCGATTGCGCCGGCAACGGCGTCAAACCCGAGCACGCCACGATCAAGGTGCGCATTCCGGCCGGCGTCGAAGATGGCAGCCGCCTGCGCGTGAGCGGTGAAGGCGATGCCGGTCGCGATGGCGGCCCGCGTGGCGATCTGTACGTCGACATCGCTGTTGCCGAGGACGCATTTTTCGAACGCCACGACGAGAACCTCGTCTGCCGCGTGCCGATCACCTACAGCCAGGCGTGTCTCGGTGCTGAAGTCGACGTGCCCACGCTTGACGGTAAGGCTACGCTGCGCATTCCTGCGGGTACCCAGCCGGGCGAAATCCTGCGCATGCGTGGCCAAGGTGTGCCCGTGCGCGGTGGCAAGCGCGGCGATCAATTGGTGGTGGTGCAGATTTCCGTACCGAAGAAACCAGGCAAGCGTCAAGAAGAGCTGCTGCGGGAACTCGGCGAACTCGACGAACAAAGCGCCGAGCAAAAAGGCTTCTTCGATAAACTCAAAGCCATGTTCGGCTGATTGGACGTTTTTATGCAACCCAAGAGCGAACCCGCGATGAACGATGATACTGACCCGACCGATTCGCAGGCCGAGGGCAATGAGCCATCGGAACCGGTTGATGAGATGACCGAACTGCATCAGCAGATCGGCGAACTCAAAGAGCGCATGCTGCGATCGCAGGCCGAATTCGACAATGTGCGCAAACGTCTACGTCGCGAAGCCGACGAAGCCGGGACGCGCGCCGTCGTGCGTTTCTGTCGTCCCGTATTGGACCAGATCGACAATCTCTCGCGTGCCCTCAACGTGGCCAATCCGGAAGCGTTCACCGATTTCGCTCAAGGCGTGTCGATGATCCGGGAAGGTCTGCTCATGGCGTTGGCCAGCCAGGGTATCGAGCAGGTTCCTGCCGAAGGCGTCTTTGATCCCACGGTGCACGAAGTGCTCGCCGAAGCCGAAAACGCCGACGTGCCCAAGGGTACCATCGTCGACATCCATCGCGCCGGTTATCGGTTGAAGGATCAGCTCGTGCGCACCGCTCAAGTGGTGGTGGCGCGTCCGCCAGCCTGAAGCACACCGTCCGTCGGCCATGCGGCCGAGGACGGCACGTCTTACTTCGCTGCAGGCAGGGCGAAGCTCCCCGTCGTCGAGCCAGACGCATCATCCAAGCTCACCCACAATTTGGCATCAGCAGGGATGGGCGCGGGCACTTCCAGATGGCCATGGAAGCCCTCGTCTTCGGCTTCGAGCTTGGCTTTCACCGAACCCCGGCCGTTTTCACTGCCGATCCAGGCGCGCGCGACCAACGGCTTGGGTGTGGCGGGAGTGATTTTCAATTCGATCACGGCTTCCTTGCCGGCGGTGATCGCATCCTTGCCGGCGGTGATCGCACCGAGCGCATGATCATGACCGTGTCCGTGTCCATGTCCGTGGTGGTAACGCCGCGTTCTCGTGCAGGCGGCGCAAGACGTTCTCGACATCGATGATCGCATCGTCGACCAGGGCACCGATGGCCACCGCCAAGCCACCGAGCGTCATCACATTCAGCGACAGACCCATGGCATGCAGCGCCAGCACGGCTACGGCCAGCGACAGTGGTAAGGCAGTGAGCGTAATGAGCGTTGCCCGAGCGTTGAGCAGGAACAGCACCAGGTCCGCAGCTACGATCAGCACCGCATCGCGCAAAACGGCCACGAGATTGTCCACCGCTAGGCGCATGAAGTCCTCCTGACGGAACACGTGACGGTTGAGCGCCATGCCGGTTGGCAGCGTCAGGCGATCCAGTGCCACATCGACGGCGGCAGTCAGTGCCAGGGTGTTGGTGCCGGGGGATTTTTGGATCGAGACGATCACCGCGCGCTTGCCGCCTTCGGCGGCGGTACCGCGTGCGGGTGCTCCACTCAGGGTGACCTCCGCGACATCGCCAATGGTCAGCACACCGCCAGCGGGGGTGCGCAGGACCGTGGTGCGCAGATCATCGACACTGCGTATTTGCGCGCTTTGTCGGATCGCCAGTTCTCGACCCTGGACACTGGGCAGGTACCCGGCGGCAGCCGTGCTGTGCGCCTTGGCGGCGGCGATATCGGCGATGGTCAGGCCATGCAATTGCAGCAGTTCCTGGCGAGGCAGGATCTGGTACTCCGGTAGCGCACCGCCGATAGCGACGACTTGGCTGATGCCCGGTACCGCGAGGAGATGATTGCGCAGGTCGTACTCAGCGAAGGCACGGACGGCCAGGGGATCCACACTGTCATCGGGCGACGACAGCGAGATCAGCAGGATTTCGCCGGTGATGGACGAGATCGGTGCCGGTTCGGCGTGGCTGCCGGCGGGCAGGTTCTCGCGCACCACCGCCAAGCGTTCGGCGATCAGTGTGCGGGCACGATACACATCTTCGCCCCAGTCGAATTCCGCCCACACCAGGGATAGGCTCATGGCGCGCGACGAACGTAAGCGCCGCAATCCGGGTACACCGGCCAGGGCGCTTTCGATCGGCACCGTGACTTGGGTTTCGACCTCGTCGGCAGCCAAGCCACCAGTTTCGGTCAACACGACCACGGTGGGAGCATTTAACTCTGGAAAGACATCAACCGCGAGACGCGGCACGGTAATGCCGGCAACCACCAAGAGCACCCCGGCTGCGACGAGGACGGCAGAAGCGTGCGCGATAGACCAACGAATCCAGGCGGCGAACATTAGTGATCTTCTTCGTGGAAAGTGCCGTCAGCGTGGAAGTGACCGCCCATGGCAGGGGCACCGGCTCCGGATAGCAGCAGTGGATAAATGCCGCCAACCACTACCTGATCGCCTGCGCGCAACCCCGACAGCACCTGCACCCACACGCCGTCGTTGGCGCCAAGATCAGCATCAAGGCGAATAACCTGATCCGGATCAGCGGGATCGCGACGAAACAGAACCAGCTTCAGCCCGTCACGCACGGTGGCGGTGAGGGGGATGGCGAGCTCTTCTTGGCCGCCAGCGGTGATAATCTCGAGCACCGCCGCCAGCCCTGGGCGCGCCCACACCGGTCGCTCCTCAGAAGTCGGCCAGGCGATGAGATCGACCGTGCGCGTGCGGGCATCCGCTTCCAAGCCTAGCCCGAAGCGGGCAGGGATGGCATCGGCATAGCTGGCGGTGATCGGCACCAGGGCGGCACGGGCATCTTCGCGCCAACGTCCCAGGTCGCCTTGCAGCGCGACGGCGCGGAAACGGACGCGGGTCGGATCGATGGTGGCGAGCACGGCCTCGTCGGCTGCGATGGTCGCGCCCTCGGCGAGTCGTTCCGGCGCAATCGTGCCGCTGGCGCGCGCATACACCGTCAACGCGCTCGCCTGGCGCAGGGCGGCCAGACGCGGATCATCGACGTTGTTGAGGCCAGCCGCGCGGGCAATCTGAGCACGCAGCAGATCACGGTGGGCCGTGCTGGCGGTATCGGCATCGGCAGCGAGCCGTTCCGCCTCATCCCAGCGTGCCCGCATCTGCATCCAGGCATGACCGTGCAGCTGATACAGAGGCGCGCCCGCCGCGACGGTGGTGTACGGTTGCCCGAGCCCGGTCACCTGACCGCCGACTGGGGCGGGGTAATCGTGACGGGCGTCGGCGTCTGCCTCGAAGCGGCCGGGGATGCGCAGGACGGTACTGACGACCCGGTATTCCGCCGTGGCGAAGGTGATGCCGAGATTGGTGCGCACCGTATTCGGAATCGCAATGCGATTGGTGGGCAGTACTTCCTCGGCGGCGTCAGGCGTGGCGGCAACCGGCGGATGATCGTGGGTACCGCAGCCGACCAACAGGACGATGCCGACCGTGGTCAAGACCGCGGTGAAATATGATAAGCGTGTCATGGCGAGTATCCCGCAGTGATGCCCAGGTGGCGTTCGAGGTCGGTGTGAGATTGAGCCAGATCGGCAGTAGCGTGATGAACGGCGAGGCGCATCTGCAAGAACAGGCGCCGCGCGGAAATCGCTTCCGTGAGCGGGAGATCGCCCCGCGCATAGGCGTCGCGGCTGCGCTCGGCGAGTTGCTCGGCCGTCGGCAGGAGGCTGGTGCGTAGGCTGCGCAGATGCAGGTCGGCCTGCTGCCAGGCATCCCATGCGGCTTCCACCGCGTCGAGCAGGTCGCGCGCGCGTTGCGTATGGGCGGCCTGCGCCTGACGCACCTCGGCAGCGGCGGCTGCGGCCAGGTCGCGGCTCCCGCCCCACACGGGCAATTGCAGATCGATGATCACGCCGAGTTCATCGACGTCGCCGGCACGTCCGGCAACCACGCCGACGGCGACGCCCGGCCAGCGTTGCGCCTGGGCGGCACGTAGTTGCGCAGTGGCGACCTTGATTGCGTGCTCAGCCGCGCGCAGGTGCGGATGGGTGCTGACTGCGCTGGTCAAAGCCGAGCGTTCCGGCACCGCTTGCTCAGCGCTGGCGACCTCGGCGGCGATGCGCAGACGATCGGTCTCACTGAGCAGCCCCGCAGCGCGTTGCTGTTCGCTGGTGGCCACCAGGGCTTTGGCCTCACTGAGGTCGGCGGTCGCTACGGCATACTGATGAGTCGCACGATCGAGGGCGATCAGGTCGGAGCGAACCCGCGCCAGCAGGTCGACGACGGCGGCGTCCGCATCTGCTTGGCGGACGGCGCTCGTAGCGCGAGCGGCCGCGATCGCACTGCGGCGACCAGAGCCCACGGGCAGTGGCTGCATGAAGGTGACTTCGTAGGCCATCTCATCGTCGTCGGGACCTTTGCTGCGACGGATGTCGAGTTCGAGGCCGGGAGCCTCCCAGCGTCCGGCGGCGCGCGTCTGCGCCTGTGCGACCGCGATCGCGGCAGCACTGCTGGCCAGCGCAGGATCACGGGCAACGACGCGGTTGACCACCTCGGCTAACGTTGGCGAGACGTTTGGCGGTGGCGTGGGGGGCGAAAGTGTCAGCGGCTCGGCCGCTGACGTCACAGCGATGCAGGCGCTGAGCAGCGCGCTGCGCAAAAGACAGGGGGACATGCGTACTCCTGAAACAAGGACGACACGACATCACTTCCGAGATCAGCATGATCCCGGAGCGTCGCGCGGATTGATTCAGGCTACGATATTGGGTGGCGGATCGGGCTCTGCCGTGATGGCCAAGGGGCGCACGTCATCGACAGGCAATGACCGGCTCATCCTCATGACGGTGGGGGACGGCATGCTGACCGCATCCGGGATCAGTACAGCCGCCGCACCGGCGTGGCAAACGAGGTGCAGGTGCGGTGCCCCGTCATCGCCGTCATCGTGGTCATGCCCATGGTCACAGAGGCTGGCATGCGGCACGAGGTGGAAGAGCAGGGCGAAAATGCCCAGCAATCCTCCGCGCATCGCCAATTGCCAAAGTCCCTGCCTGGTGGAACGCAATATTCCCACGAAGGGCTACGCAAGCAATAAGCGCGTTCACCTTGGTTTTATCGCGCGTCGTAGCGGGTGTATCCCGGCTTATCATGGGTTTGGCCCGCTGACGGCGTATTCAACGGCGCCGCCATGTGGCCATCACGAGGATAATCGCCGCGTTGCGCCCGTGCCGACTGGCAGCCAGTGACGGCGAGGGCGACGAGAATGAGCAAGGCAGAGGGCCAACGACGCGTACGCATGCTTGGCATGGTGGGCCGTACGCATGCGTAGGCCAGCCCATCTCGGGGCCAGGTTACCTCGTGTGCCATCAACCCCGCGATTTAGATTTTCGGCAGCTGCGGCAGATCGGGATC